>UQTN01000073.1 GCA_900543945.1 uncultured Collinsella sp.
CGGCGCCCCCGGACCCCGGGAGGGGCCGCGGGGGCGTTCGGCTAGGTGCGGGAATGGCCTATTTGCTCAATGTGTTCGGCTGAGATCGGAAATCAACCAAAATGGCACCTACGACGTGCTGGTGGCAGGAGGTGAGGGCGTTAAAGATGTCGAGAATGATTATGGGAGTATTTTAGATGCAGGTATGAGAAAGGGTCGAATCGAAGTGTCTGGCCGGACGCCAATTGTCCGGGAACTGTTCCGGTTCGACCCTGCTTCATTTTACATCCGCGGCATGTTTTTGTAGACGCCTGGCGATTACCGACCTTCACGACCTCGATGACGGTTTCCCCGTCCTCGATTCTTGCCAGATTGCGGTGGACATCGCTGCGCGAACGGCCGGATATCATTTGAGCCAGAATCCTCTTCTATTGAAGCGGATTCTGGCTCAGTGGTTTTTAACTCGGTTGTTTGACAGAAGCCCACGTCGATAGTCGGTCTGTGGACTTAAGATTTCGGGGGCTCCCAAGCGTTTTCGATCGCGGCGCGGTAGATTGCAGCGTAATTAAGCATCCAGCTGCCATCACCCGCTTTTTGAATAAACCCCTTATTCTTCAAAGAGGTATAGGCCCGGGAGATCGTGTTCTTACTTAGGTGGTAGCGCTCCTCAATCCATTTGCTTTTTGCGTAAAAGCCCATGGCTCGTTTGTTTTTGGAAGGATTTCCAAGCTTCCATACGAGGCCGAGGATGAGGCGCTCGGCAGCGACAGTGGTGGCACAACACGCCCAGTCGGGCACCGAAATAAAATTCGCGTTATCCATTTTCCTTCTAATCTCTCGTTGCTCAGTAACATCATCGGAAAATTTGTCGGAAATCGACGGTAGCTCGCTCATGTTTACCGCCTAGTCAAGGTGGGCGGTACGACCTTCAAGCTGCTTGAAAAGCTCATAAAACGAGCTTTCAAACATGTAATTCGAGCGATGGATTTGGATGAGCTTGCCGGACTCGCGCATGAATTTGCGTGCGGTGTTTTCGCTCCAGCCAGTGAGTTCGCGGATATCGTTAACGCGGAGCAACCGATCGCACTGAGCGGCACCAGTGGGGAAAGTCGGTGTGGACGCCTGAGTGCTAATCTTTGGAGTAGCCATGATGAGCTATCCTTTCAATGAGGGCCCTCCCTGTGCTTGTAAGACTTACCAGGTTCATAAGCACTTGGGGGGCCGGTTTCTATGACTACATGCGTAGCCATCTGACAGCTTTAGCATGTATTAAAACTCATTAGTTGTCAATCAAATATAGCATCTACCTGCGGAAACGATATTATAGTACCGTAATATTATGAATAAAACGATGAATGAAAAACATGCTATTTCTCGCTTCTCTGTATATAGGCGTTGATGAAGTCTTCGTAGCCTTTAACTGCTTTTATTTCTGATTGTTGAACGAGGCTTGTATACGTTTTGAGCGTGATATTGGGGTCCGCGTGGCCAAGAATACCTTGCACGCTTCTAACGTCCGATCCGTTCGCCAGCATAAAAGTGCTTACGCAATGCCTGAGCTGATGCGGGCAGATGCCCTTATATAGTTTTCCGCCAGTCGAATTATTCGGCTCATAGATTCCAAGATTGCAGCTAACTGCGAATTCGCGAAACCAATGGTTGAAGATGTAGTTCTTCATGTGACAGACAGTAGGGACCCCTTGCTCGACAGCAATATCGCTAATGATGGGAGTGCTGCCTCTCTGGGACAGCCCCAGAGAGGCCAGGAGCTCTTTTTGTATGGCTGACCATGATTGAAGACGTTCGGCCAGGGTTTCTCCAACGGGGATTTTGCGTTGGCTTTCTTGTGACTTGGGTGCCCTCAGTTCATGATCGTTGGTGTACTGCCTGTCAATTTTCAAGGTTTTATTGGCAGGGTCCCAATCGCGCCATTCGAGGCCCAGCATCTCGCCTTTTCGCATACCCGTATACACTAGTACTAGCGTACCAACAGCTTCGGCGGTGAGCTCAATGTGTTGAAGATGTGTGCATAGGGTAGCTACTTGCTCGATTGTCAGTGATTCTCTTTTGTTGCGTGGTCTGCGAACATGAACGGTAGCGCAGGGGTTTCGGTCAATTATTCTCTTTGCGACTGCATTCGACAGAATCTGGCGCAGTTTCGCATTGATTCGTACAAGCTCAGATGGTTTGTATTTTCCCGTACGACGAGCTTCGGCATATGTTTCTTCGATTAGATCGGGAGTTAGCCCCTCAATTGTCTGAAACGCACCGAATAGGTCTTCGATATGCCTGCAATCGTACGCTTCTCTTTCATAGCTCGTTGGCGCAAGCTCGGTGTCCCTATTTTCATGAAAGGCCCAGCAGTAGGACGCAAGCAAAGTGGGCTTTTTAGTTTTAGTGATCGTGCCAGAGGAGTTGATTTCAGCCAGCTTGGCCTGCATTGCAGCCTTAGCTTCTGTTTTAGTCTTGCAACGAACCGTATAAGTTGGGGATCGTTTGTAACGCCCTGTCTTAGGGTCCTTGACCCCAAGGGAAAAATAATAGCGATAGGTGTTAGGTGATCTCTTGTCTTTCCAACACGTGCCTCTTCCGCTAATTAGTGGCTGTTCTGACATCTTTGCACTCCGTTTCTTTGAATAGTTTTCAACAATTCATTGAGTGCAGTTTAGCTAAAGCTGTTAGTAATATGTTTGTAAAAGCGTAGGCGCAGCTACCGGAGGTAAAAGACACAAACTGCTATGTTTATCTGCGGTTATATGGTGTTCAGCGATGCTTGATGAATAGTAGGGGGTAGCATTAAATCATATCTCCTAAAGCGGGTGCCGACGGTTCGAATCCGCCCGGGGGCACCAGAGGAATATCGAGCCCGGTACCGCTACGGTGCCGGGCTCTTCTGATTCATGCCATGTCAAAAATGAAGCGCCCGCTTGCTGGGGGAGCAAGCGGGCGCCTGTGAGCGAATATGTTTGCGGCGAGAGCCGTAATGAGCGGTTGGGTTGCGACTAGTTGGTCGTACCGGAATCGTCGCCCGTGCTCGTGCCTGAACCCGAACCCGAGCCAGAAAGTGCAACCGTCAGCGTAATCGTGCTGTCGGTGGACTGCTTGCCGGTGGGGGAGACGCCCGTGACGGTGGCGTTTTCGTTGCCACTCACGGGGTTGCCGTTCTGATCGCAGAACGCGATGTTGTAGAAGCCGGCGTTGTTGAGCGCGGTGACGGCGGCGGAAATGCTCTTGCCGTACAGGTTGCCCGGGACGGTGGCCTTGCCGGACTTCTTGGCAATGACGACGGTAATCGTGGCACCGGGCTTCTGCTTGCCGCTGGGGTTCCAGCTGATTACGGTGCCCTCGGTAACCGAGTCGTTCTCCTGGTAGCTCACGTCGACGCCAAAGCCTGCCATATCGAGGGCGTTGCGCGCCTGGGCCTCGGTCATGTCGGTCAGGTCGGGGACGGACGTGGTATCCGGGCCGCTCGAGACCTTGTACGAGATGGTCGTGCCCTTCTCGACTTCCTTACCGGCGTCGGTGCCCTGCTCAAAGACCTGGCCCTCATCGGCCTCGTTGGCCTCCTCGGTGGCGTTGCCCTTTAGGCCAACGCTTGCCAGTGCCGCCTCTGCCTGGTCCTTGGTTAGACCGACAAGCTGGGGAACCTCAACCTTCTCGGAGGGCTTGGGGCCCTTGGAGATCACCAGGTTCACCTTGGTGCCCTTGGCCTTCTTGGTGTGGCCGTTGGGCGTCTGCTCGGCGACCTTGCCCTCGTCGACATCGTCGTTGTAGCTTTGGTCGATGGTGCCGACCTCGAGGCCGGCTTCCTTGATCAGCTCGACGGCAGTCTGCTGGTCCTTGCCCAGCACGTCGGGCACGGGGACCTGCTCGCCGCCAAAGAGTCCTGTGGCAAAGGCCACCACGATGCCGATGACGGCAACAGCTGCCACCACGGCGGCGATGATCTTGTTCTTGTTGGATTTGGGCTTTTCGACCTCGTAGGAGCCGGTGGAGCCCGAAACCGAGCTACGGGCGGTATTCTGGCCGCTCACGCCCGAGACGGGACGCACCATGGCGCGCGTCTGATCGGAAAGCTCGCGAGTCTTGGTGGTGCCCAGCTCACCGGGGGCACCGATGATGCGCGTGGGCTCCGAGATGTTGACGGCACGGCCCGACAGGTAGCTGTTGAGCACCTGACGCAGCTCGTCGGCGGTCTGGAAGCGGTTTGCCGGGTCCTTCTCCATGCACTTGAGGATGATGCGCTCAAGGTCGGCGTCGACACCGGAGTTGATCTGGCTCGGCGGAATAGGCAGCTCGTTGACCTGCTTGAGTGCGACCGAGATGGCGTCATCACCGTCAAAGGGCACGCGGCCGGTGGCGCACTCGTACATCACGACGCCCAGCGAGTAGATATCCGAGGTGGGGCCGAGGTCCTGACCACGGGTCTGCTCGGGACTGACGTAGTGGGCGGTTCCCAGCACGTTGTTGTCTTGCGTGAGGTGGCTGTTCTTGGCGCGCGCGATGCCAAAGTCCATCACCTTGATGTTGCCGTCGGGCAGCACCATGATGTTCTGCGGCTTGATGTCGCGGTGGATGATCTCGTGCTTGTGGGCGACCGAAAGCGCGGAGCTGATCTGCGAGCCGATCTGGGCGACCTTCTTGGGGTCGAGGGCGCCGTGGCTCTTGATGCCGCTCTTAAGGTCGGTGCCGCGCAGGTACTCCATGACGATGTAATAGGTGTCGCCGTCCTTGCCCCAATCGTAGACGCCCACGATATAGGGGGAGGAGAGACCGGCTGCTGCCTGGGCCTCCTGCTTAAAGCGTGCGGCGAAGGTTGCGTCGCCAGCATACTGCGGCAGCATGATCTTGACGGCTACCGTGCGGTCGAGGACCTGGTCCTGCGCACGGAAGACGGTCGCCATGCCGCCTGTCCCCACCTTATCCTTGAGGAGGTATCTTCCCCCGAGGACCCTCTGTTCCATTCCTGCTCCTAACATAACTATTCGCTCAACGATGTGTGTAGTACATACGATGTGGCCGCTGGGGCCGTGTGGCGCGTTGCCGCTAACTCTTCGGCCGCGGCGCGCCTCGGGTGTCCGATTCGATCATGGACATCACGCTCCCTGTGCGGCGAGCGCTGCGGTCAGGACGATGCCGGCAATCTTGGCCGCCTTGACGTCGTGTTTGTCGTAATCCTCCAAGGCCACCGAGATGGCGACCGTGGGTGAATCGTAAGGTGCAAAGCCAACGAACATCGAATTGACGTTGGTGCCGCCGGTCTCGGCCGAGCCGGTCTTGCCGGCGACCTTGACGCCGGGGACCTGGGCATCGGTGCCGGTACCGGACTGGACGACGGCGAGCATGGCCTGCTTGACCTGGTCGGCCGTGGCGGAGCTGACGGCCTGACCCAGCGAGCGGGACTGCGTGGTCTTGACCACAGTTCCGTCCGGGGCGAGTACCTGGGCTACAAAGTACGGGTCCATGACCACGCCACTGTTAGCGATGGCGGCGGCAATCACGGCGTTTTGCATGACGGTGGTCTGCGGGCCGGGCGTGTGGTCCATGCCGACAGGCTGGCCGGCGCCGGCCCAAGCGGTCTCCCACTCGGTCATGAGCGACGGGTCTGCCATGATGGAGGCCGCGGAGGTCAGGTCCTGGCCGAGCTTTTGGCCGTAGCCAAAGGCGTTGGCAAACTGCACGAGCGTGTTTGCGCCAACTTCGTTTGCCACCTGGCCAAAGACGACGTTGGAGGACACGGCAAAGGCCTGCTGCAGGCTGATGGTGCCGTAGCTCTCGTTGGCATAGTTGGTGACCGGTGCGTTGCCGATGTCCATGGAGCCGGGCGCCTGGTAGGTGCTGGTAAGGCTGGCGGTGCCGGTCTCGAGTGCCGCGGAAAGCGTAACGACCTTAAACGTGGAGCCCGGCGTGTACAGCGCGTCCATGGCGCGATTGTACATAGAGCCGTCCTCGCCGCCGCCAGCCTGCAGTAGGGCGTCGATGTTGGTGTTGTCGTAGGTGGGCGAGCTGGCACATGCGAGCACCGCGCCGGTACGCGGGTCGATGACCACTACAGCGCCCTTAAAGCCCTTGAGTGCCTGCTCGGCCGCCGTCTGGATGCGCGAGTCGATGGTGAGCTTGGCGGTGTTGCCCGGCTGGGTCTGGCCCGCGAGCGACGCGATGGCGTTGTTCCAGCTGGAGTAGTCCTTAGAACCGGTGAGCGTGTCGTTCATGACACTCTCGATGGCGGTGGTGCCATACTGCTGGCTCACGTAGCCAACCACGTGCGCTGCCAGGTTACCGTTGGGGTAGGAGCGTACGTAGGTGCCGTCCTCCTGCTGCAGCGACTCGGCCAGCGTCACGCCGTCGGACGTGATGATGGAACCGCGCTGGATATACTTGGAGCGGGCGATGGTGTGGTTGTTGGTCGGCATGTCCTGATAGTCCTTGGCCTTGATGACCTGGACATAGGTGAGGTTGCCGATAAGGATGGCGAATAGCGCCGTAAAGGCGAGCACCGCACGGGTTAGACGGTTGGCGAGCGCAACGCGGCCGAGCACACCGG
This sequence comes from uncultured Collinsella sp., assembly GCA_900543945.1. GTDB lineage: Bacteria > Actinomycetota > Coriobacteriia > Coriobacteriales > Coriobacteriaceae > Collinsella. The sequence goes on from UQTN01000073.1 coordinate 6,524, forward strand.
ATTCAGGCGTGTCGAGCAGGCGACGGCGCATGCGCGAGCCGACGGAATGGCTGCCGCTGCCGTAGGAAGACGAGGTGGCAAAGCGCGTGCCCGTCGGGGCGGCGGCAGATGCGACCTGATCATCGGTGATGGCGGCCATGGTGCCGGTGCCGGTAAGCTCGGCCTCGCGTCCGGTCGCCTCGTCACCGGCGCGCAGCAGGAGCGCGACGATGATAAAGCTTGCCAGCAGCGAGGAGCCGCCCTGGCTCATAAAGGGCAGGGTGACGCCGGTCAGCGGGATCAGGCGGGTTACGCCGCCAACGATCAAGAAGGCCTGGAAGCTGATGGCTGCCGTAAGACCGGTGGCGCTAAAGGCGGCAAGGTCGGATTTAGCGCGGGCAGCCGTGGTGAGGCCACGCACGGCAAAAAGCATAAACAGGATGAGCACGGCGCCGCCGCCCAAAAGGCCCATCTCCTCGCCGATAGCCGAAAAGATAAAGTCGGACTCGACGACGGGGATGTTGTTGGCCATGCCGTTGCCGATGCCAACACCGACCAGGCCGCCATCGGCAAGCGAGAAGAGCGACTGGACGATCTGGTAGCCCTGGCCCTGGGCGTCCTTAAACGGATCGACCCAAACCTGGAAACGCACCTGAACGTGAGACAGGAACTTGTAGGCGCCCACAGCTCCAACGGCTAAGAGCGCAAGGCCGATAACGACATACGAAAAGCGCCCCGTGGCAACGTAGAGCATCAGCAAGAAGATGGTGTAGAACAGCACGGCCGAACCCAGGTCGCGTTCGAAGACGACGACGAGCAGGCACACACCCCACACGGCAAACAGCGGCAGCAGCAGTCGCAGGCGAGGGATCTTAAAGCCCAGGATCTTGCGGTTGGAGATGGAGAGCAGCTCGCGGTTCTCGGCCAGGTACCCGGCCAGGAACAGCACGATAAAGACCTTGGCGAACTCGCCAGGCTGGATGGTAAAGCCCGCGATGCGAATCCACAGCTTGGAGCCCGAGATCGTGGTGCCGATAAAGATGGGCAGCATCAGCAGGATGATGCCGATGATGCCAAAGGTGTACTTGTAGCGCATGACCACGTCGAGGTTTTTGACCAGTGCGAGCGTTCCCACCATCAGGGCCACCGAGACAAACAGGATGATGAGCTGTGAGATGGCGAGAGCGGGGGCGAGGCGTGTCACGAACGTGATGCCGATGCCCGAAAGTATAAATACGATGGGTAGGATGGCGGGGTCGGCGCCGGGCGCCAAGATGCGCACGGCGATATGTGCCGCGGCGAAGGCGGCAAAGAGGCCGATCGGCACGGCGAGCGTCTCAAAGGAGATGGCGGCGCCCGCGGTGAGCACGTACATCGCATACAGCAGGATGACGGGGAACGCCGAGGCGATGAGCAAGAGCAGCTCGGTGTTGCGGCGACTCATAAGCGGCACTCCCTTTCTAGTTCTTTTCGGAGGCTTCGGCCTCGGCGGACTGTTCGGCGGTTTTCTCGGAATCTGATTCGGAGGTCGATCCCTGATTGGTGTTGTCGCGAATCGTTTGCGCGTCAATCACCTGGCGGGTCTGCTCCTCGTCGATCTGGTGGCGGTACTTGGATATCGTGTCCTGCGCATCGTCGACACTTGTTTGCGGAATGCCCGCCTTGAGGCGGTTTTGCGTGTCTTCGGGCAGGTCGGATAGCTTGATGCTGGTTTCGCTTTCGAGCCAGTGGAGCTTGAGTCCGAGCGGCTTGCCGGGCAGGCCGCGCCAGACGGCGACATTGCCCTGGTAGGTACCCAGGTAGTACGAGCCGGTGACACCCGTGTAGGCCCAGATGCCAGCTGCCAGCACAAAGACGAGGGCCAGAATGGCGGCGATAGTAATGTTGCGGCGACGCACGCGCTGCGCCTCGCGCATAACGCCATCGTCAACCAGGTCAACGACTACTACGGTCACGTTGTCGTGGCCGCCGGCGGCAAGCGCAGCGTCCACTAGGTTGTCGACGCAGATTTGCGCGGTTGAGGACTGCGTGGCGATGTTCTCGATATCGCTATCGGGAATCATGCTCGAAAGGCCGTCAGAGCACAGGATCAGGCGGTCGCCTTCCTCGATATGCAGAGTGAAGTGGTCGGCATACATGGCGGGGTCCGAGCCCAGCGCACGGGTGATGACCGAACGGTTGGGGTGGACGCGAGCCTCGTCTGCCGTAATCTCGCCGGCGTCCACGAGTTCTTCCACATAGGAGTGGTCGCGGGTCACGCGGATGAGCGTGCCCTCGTGGAGCAGGTAGGCGCGCGAGTCGCCCACGTGGGCGATGGCGAGCGTATCGTTTTCGATATAGGCGCAAGTGGCTGTGCAGCCCATGCCGGGCTTGCCTAGGCCATTCAAGGCGGCCTCGATTACGGCGGCGTTAGCGGCCTCGACGGCTGCCGCCAGGCGTGCGGCGTCGGCGGACTGCGGGGCCGTCTTGGCAATAGTCTCAACGGCGATGGAAGAGGCCACCTCGCCGGCAGCGTGACCACCCATGCCGTCGCATACGCAAAAGAGCGGCGACTGCACCAGGTAGGAATCCTCATTGTGCGGGCGTACGCAGCCAACGTCGGAGCGGGCGCCCCACATGAGTTGCGTGGTGGTGCCGGCATCATAGGTCGAGTCGGTCTCGATGCGCTCCTCGGTCAGGGGCTCAAAGCTCATGGTCGAGCCGGGATCTTTGAGCTTGGCCTCAACGGCGGCAACGTCGATTTCGGCTGTGTCACCGGGAGAGACGGTGTCGGTCTCGGCGTTTGATTCGGAATCGCCGGTGTCCGGGGAGTCGGGCTCCTCGGACACGCGGGCGGTCGACTCGTCGTCTTGCGGGCTGACGTCTATAGGCTCGGGCGCCGGCGCAGACGCGGGCGCAACCTCGGATGCCGGGGCTATGGGAAACGCCGGCGCGGCGGGCTCGGGTGCCGCAAACACCGCAGCGCTCTCGTTGATTGCCGCGGCGACGGGCTCTGCAAAGTGAGCCGGCGCCGGGGTTGCTTCGGACGCTGTGGGCTGTTCCGCAGCATGTGCGCCGATGGGCGCCGCTACGGCATCCTCTTCGTCCTCGTTATCGGCAAGATCCGAAATATCATGCGTTACATGCGAAAGAGGCAGGGAGAACACGGTGTCCTCGGGCTCCACGGGTGCGGAGCCCGCCGGAGCGGCGTGGGCCGGCGCAGCTGTGGCGGCGGCCGGTGCCTCGGTCATAGTTGCGGACTTGTTCTCCTCGTCGATCATCGACGGTTCACCTTCATGACCACGTCGCCAATCTGGACTTCGTCGCCCTCACGCAGCGTCGCGGGCTCCACGAGCTGGCGGCCGTTGACGAGCGTGCCGTTAAGCGAGTTGAGGTCCTCGATGATGAGCGCCGGGCCCTGCAGCGAAAAGCGCGCATGCGAGGCCGAGACGAACGGTTCGTTGATGCAGATGTCCGAAGATGGCGAGCGACCAACGATGACGGGGCCGAGCATGTCTACGTGGATGCCACGGATGCCGCGCGGGCCCTTGTCCACATCGATCGTCCAGATAGCCGAGTCGCGGCGCTGTCCGCGCACAAGTCCCACGCCGGTCTTCATGACGGCGAACAGGAAGATATAGAGCAGGGCGACCAGGACGATGCGGCCTGCAAAAAGGACGATATCGATGTTCATAAGCGACTATCCCCTAAATTCAAAGGTGCTCAGGCCAAACGTCAGCAGATCGCCGTTGCGCAGCGGGCAGCGCGTAATGCGGCGGTTGTTGACGAGCGTGCCGTTGGTGGAATTGAGGTCCTCGATCGACCAATCCGAGCCCGTAAAGGTGAGCTGGGCGTGGCGGCGCGACACGTTGGGGTCGCGCAGGGCAATATCGGAAACTGAGCGCTCGCGACCGATAGTCACCTGTGCGGAGGTGATGCTATGGCTCTCGCCGCTCACGACGTCGACGAGCTGGGCGAGCGGGCGCTGCGGGGCGCGAGTGCTTGCCATGTTGGAGGCGATGCCGGCTGCGGCGCCTAGGCCCACGGCGGCACCGGTCGCGGC
>UQTN01000074.1 GCA_900543945.1 uncultured Collinsella sp.
AGAACTCCTACACCTCTCAGATGGTCCGCACCATCAAGTACTTCGAGAAGTTCGTTGCTTAATTTAGCTTTTAGCGAATAGCTCGTTGAGCGTCTAAAGAAGGGCGCGGCCTCATAGGGCTTACACCCTAGGGTCGCGCCCTTTTTATAGGAAATCGTCTGCCGTAATGGGAGGCAGACACGTACGAAAGGTAGAAGCAAACATGGCCTTTACCAAGAAGACCGTCCGCGACATCGATGTCGACGGCAAGCGCGTTCTCGTCCGCGTTGACTTCAACGTGCCTATCAAGGATGGCGTCGTTGGCGATACCACCCGCATCAAGGCTGCCCTGCCCACCATCAACTACCTCGTTGAGCACAACGCTCGCGTCATCCTCATGAGCCACCTCGGCCGTCCCGATGGCACCGGCTTCCAGCCCGAGCTGTCCCTCGAGCCCGTCGCCAAGAAGCTCGCTGAGCTCTCTGGTCTCGATGTTGCCTTTGTCGCCGACACCTACGGCGAGAAGGCTGCTGAGGCTGTTGCCGCCGTCGAGCCGGGCAAGGTCCTCGTTCTCGAGAACGTCCGTTTTGACAAGCGTGAGAAGAAGAACGATCCCGAGATCGCCAAGAAGCTCGCTTCCTATGGTGACGTCTTCGTTCTCGATGCCTTCGGCACCGCTCACCGCGCCCAGGGTTCCGTCGTGGGCCCCGCCGCTTACCTGCCTGCCGTCGCCGGCTTCCTGCTCGAGAAGGAGGTCGACACGCTGACCGGCATCTTCGCCGAGCCCGAGCGCCCCTTCGTCGCTATCGTCGGCGGTTCCAAGGTTTCCTCCAAGATCGGCGTTCTCGATCACCTCATCGACTCCGCTGATACCCTGATCATCGGTGGCGGCATGGCCTACACCTTCTTCCTGGCTCAGGGCTTGACCGTCGGTCAGTCCCTCAAGGAAGAGGACTGGGTCGAGCGCGCCGGCGAGATGCTCAAGAAGGCCGAGGAGAAGGGCGTCAAGATCCTGCTCCCCATCGACAACCGCGTTGCCGATCACTTTGGCGAGGACGCTGTCCCCGAGGTTGTCGCTTCCGACGCTATCCCCGACGATCGTGAGGGCATGGACATCGGCCCCAAGACCGAGGAGCTCTACGCCGAGGCCGTCAAGGGCGCCAAGACCGTGTTCTGGAACGGCCCCATGGGCGTCTTCGAGTTCGACAACTTCGCTCACGGCACCCAGGCTATCGCCGAGGCCGTCGCCGAGGCCGACTGCACCTCGATCATCGGCGGTGGTGACTCTGTCGCGGCTGTCAACAAGTTCAACCTGGCCGACAAGATGAGCTGGATCTCCACCGGTGGTGGCGCTTCCATGGAGCTCGTCGAGGGTAAGGCCCTGCCCGGAGTGGAGGCGCTTCTCGATGCCTAATCGCACCCTTCTTATCGCTGGTAACTGGAAGATGAACAACGACGTCGCCGAGGCCGCCAAGCTCGCCGACGAGCTGGCTCAGGCTCTGCCCGAGGTTCCGGCTGGCGTCGAGGTGCTCGTCTGCCCTCCGACCATTGACATCACCACGGTTCATGACCGTATTCAGGCTGCCCCCATCGCCCTCGGTGCTCAGAACGTGTACTGGGAGGCCAAGGGTGCCTTCACCGGTGAGTCCTCTTGCGACATGCTCAAGTCCGCTGGCTGCACCTACTGCATCATCGGTCACTCCGAGCGTCGCGACTACTTCCACGAGACCGACGAGGATCAGAACAAGAAGGCCAAGGCCCTCGTTGCCGCCGGTCTTGTTCCCGTCTTCTGCTGCGGCGAGTCCCTCGAGGTCCGCGAGGCTGGCACCTATGTCGAGCACGTCGTGAACCAGGTCAAGGCTGGCCTTGCTGGTCTTGAGATCACCTGCCCCAAGCAGGTCGTCGTCGCCTACGAGCCCATCTGGGCCATCGGCACCGGCAAGACCGCTACCGCCGAGGACGCTCAGGAGGTCTGCGGCGCTATCCGTGAGACCCTCAAGGAGATGTTCGGCGAGGAGCTCGCCGACGGTATCCGCGTCCTGTACGGTGGTTCCGCTAAGCCCGGCAACATTGCCGAGCTCGTCGCCAAGCCTGACGTTGACGGCGCCCTCGTGGGCGGCGCTTCGCTCAAGGCTGCCGACTTCGCCTCTATGGTCGTCAAGGCAGGCGAGTAGGACATATGGCACAGCGTCATCTTCCTGCACTCCTGATCATCATGGATGGCTGCGGCCTTGCTCCGGCTGATGGCGAGAACGCCGTCGCCGCTGCCAAGACGCCCTTCCTTGATAGCCTGTACGAGAAGTATCCTCACACCACGCTCGGTGCTTCGGGCGAGGACGTGGGCCTTCCCGACGGCCAGATGGGCAACTCCGAGGTGGGTCACCTCAACATCGGTGCCGGCCGCATCGTGTTCCAGGAGCTTTCGCGCATCAACAACGCCATCAAGGACGGCTCCATCGCCAAGAACGAGGTCTTCGTCAAGGCTATGGACGACGTCAAGGCCGAAGGCAAGACCCTGCACCTCATGGGCCTTATGAGCCCTGGCGGTGTTCATTCTCACATGAACCACGTCGAGGCTCTGGTCAAGATGGCTGCCCAGCATGGCGTCAAGACCGTTCGCGTCCACGCCTTCATGGATGGCCGCGACGTCGACCCGCAGTCCGGTGCCGGCTACATGAGCGAGTTCTGCGCTTTCCTGGCTAAGATCTCCGAGGAGACCGGTTGCGACGCTCGCGTTGCCACCGTTTCGGGCCGCTATTGGGCCATGGACCGCGACAACCGCTGGGAGCGCATCCAGCGTGCCTACGACGTCATGGTCAACGCGTCCGATGCCGATACCGACCCCGTTGCCGGTATCAAGGCCTACTACGAGAAGGATCCGCGCGGCGACGAGTTCGTCGAGCCCTTCGCTGCCCACAACGAGGGCATTCACGAGGGCGACGCGGCCATCTTCTTCAACTTCCGTCCCGACCGCGCTCGTCAGATGACTCGCGTGTTCACGGACAAGGAGTTCGACGGCTTTGAGCGCGAGCAGATTAAGCTTTCGCACTTTGTGACGATGACCGAGTACGATCCGACGTTTGACGTCGAGGTCGCCTTCCCCAAGACATTCCCCGAGAACGTTCTGGCCGACGTTATCGCCGCCAATGGCCTGAAGCAGCTGCACACCGCCGAGACCGAGAAGTACGCCCATGTGACGTTCTTCCTCAACGGCGGCATCGAGGAGCCCAAGGAGGGCGAGGAGCGCGTGCTCGTCGCTTCCCCCAAGGTTGCTACCTACGATCTGCAGCCCGAGATGAGCGCTCCCGAGGTTACCGAGAAGCTCGTCGCCGCTATTAACGAGGATCGCGCTGATTTCTACATCGTGAACTTCGCGAACTGCGACATGGTTGGTCACACCGGCGTGTTCGACGCCGCCGTTAAGGCCGTCGAGGCTGTTGACGATGCTCTGTCCAAGGTTGTCCCGGCGATTCTCGCCAAGGGCGGCTTTGCGCTGATTACCGCCGACCATGGCAACGCCGATCACATGTTTGACGTTGCTTCCGACGGTTCCAAGCATCCGTTTACGGCTCACACCACCAACCGCGTGCCGTTCATCATCGTTGATGATAAGGCCAAGCTCACCGGTATCGAGGACGGCCGTCTTTCCGATATCGCTCCGACCATGCTCACCATGGCTGGTATTGAGCCTTCCGCCGAGATGACGGGTCGCGTGCTCGCCACCGAGGCCTAATAGAAAACAAATACCGTTTTCTAGTAAGGGGGTTGTCCACAACCGGACGACCCCCTTTTTGGTATTTCTGCCATTTCTACCCCGTCCCTAAATGGCAGGTGGGGGAGTGTTGGAGGTTGTGGTACAGTACTGGAGTTTGAATTGTTCTATTAAGGAGCTTATCTATGGGTCCGTTCCAGATTCTTCTGTTTGTCGTTTGGGCTGTCTCTGCCGTGGCGCTGACGATTCTCGTCCTGATGCACTCCGGTAAGGGTACCGGCGTTTCGGATATGATCGCCAGTTCTCTGTATAACTCCACCTCTGCCACGGGCGTTATGGAGCAGAACCTTGACCGCCTGACCGTTATCATGGCTGTCGTGTTTGCCGTGTGCGTTGTGCTGTGCATGTTCTTCTTCCCGCAGGGCATCGTCGGCTACTAAGCATCGGCGTATATACGTTTGCAAAGGGTCCCGCATGTGTGGGGCCCTTTTTGTTTACAGACTTGTAACAGAGTCAAAATATCCCCACATACTTCGCCTAACTAAAGAAATTCTCGACCGTTAACCGGAATTAGCGCCATATTGTGCATAAAATGCGCTACTGTATTGCGAAACGTTGGTCCGCACTGCATAACCAGCCATAACGGCGGACCGCGTTTGAATGGTTCGATTGGGCTGTCTCGACGTTGCCCGGCCGAATTCACTTTGTCCTATCTCATAAGGAGGATGGCATGGCTGATTCTATGTTCCACCAGCCCGTTATGGGTCGTCGCGCCTTTGTTGGCGGCACCCTCGCTGCGAGCTCCATGGCTTTTCTTGCCGCATGCGGCAAGAAGGGCGGCGACGCTTCCGGATCTGACTCCGGTTCGACGCTGAACTTCTACATCAACAACCCGGTCTGCATCGACCCCTACAACGTCCAGGAGGATCAGGGCACTCAGGTCGAGTACCAGCTCTTCGACGCTCTGACGGAGTACGACCCCGAGAAGGGCGAGATCGTTCCGCTGGCTTGCGAGTCCTTTGAGGCTAACGACGACGCCACCGAGTTCACCTTCAAGATCAAGAAGGCTAAGTTCCACAACGGTGACGACGTTACCTCCAAGTCCTTCAAGCTCGGTTGGGAGCGTCTAGTCAACACCAAGTCGGCCATCGCCACCGAGTATGGTCCTTCCGAGGTCTCCTATCACCTTTCCATGGTTGAGGGCTATGACGATCTGCTTGCCGGCAACGCTACCGAGCTCAGCGGTGTTACTTGCCCCGACGATGAGACCCTCGTCGTCAAGCTGTCTTCCGCTTACGCCGACTTCCCCTTCGTCGCCTCTCACCCGGCTCTGTCCCCGGTTCCCGAGTGCGCCGAGTCCGATGTCAAGAGCTTCTACCTTGCCCCGGTCGGTAACGGCCCGTTCATGATGGACGGTAAGTGGGAGGATGGCCAGGAGATCAACCTCAAGAAGTTTGACGATTACTATGGCGACAAGGCCAAGATCGATGGCATCCACTTCCAGGTCATCAAGGACATGGAGACCGCTTACAAGGAGTTCCAGGCCGGTAACCTCGATGTCTGCGACGTTCCCGTTGCTCAGATCGATGCCGCCAAGAAGGACCGTGGCGAGTCCAAGGACGGTTACACCATGGGTGACGGCGAGCATATGCTGCTCGGTGCCGAGCCTTCCACGTACTATCTGACCTGCAACACCACGGCCGAGCCGTTCAATAACGCCGACCTGCGCAAGGGCATCTCCCTGGCCATCAACCGTGAGGCCATCTGCAAGACCATCTTCAAGGGTACCCGTACCCCCGCCGACGGTATTGTTCCTCCGGGAATCGCCGGCTACAAGGAGGGCGCATGGGAGTTCTGCGCCTATGACGTCGACAAGGCTAACGAGTACCTCGACAAGGTCGCTCCCGCTGGCGCTAACGGCGATCGTGGCATTAGCGTGACCCTTTCCTACAACCAGGACGGTGGTCACAAGGAGATCATGGAGTCCATCATCGGCGACCTCGCCAAGGTTGGCGTTACCGCTGTCTCCGATACCCCTGAGTGGTCTGCCCTGCTCGAGCAGTATCAGAACTTCAACTATCAGTTCGGCCGTCTGGGCTGGATCGCCGATTACCCGATCATGGACAACTTCCTGTACCCGCTGTTCCACTCCGACTCCCTCGGTGGCGACAACCGCTCCGGTTACAGCAACCCCGAGTTCGATGCCAAGGTCGACGAGGCCCGCACCACGGTTGATGACGAGGAGCGCATCGCCAAGATGCGGGAGGCCGACGCCATGGTCGCTGCTGACTGCCCGGTTATCCCGGTGATGTTCTACACGCACACCATCGCTGGCTCCGACCGCGTCAAGCATCTCTATGTTGATCCGCAGAAGCACGCCGATCTGGGTACCGCCGAGCTCGCCTAAGGGTTTTGCAGCTTCCGTGAGGGTCAAGTATTTACGTAGACCTCATGGGAAACATACAGTTCTCCCTAACCTGGGGTAAACTGGCTGATGGTAATTTTGGGATGCCGGTCTGGCGATCGGCATCCCATTTAGGTTAATCCCTAGATAGGGGAGTGGTATGGGTAAGTACATCGTTAAACGTGTGCTTCAGTTCATCCCGGTGTTTTTGGGCGTTACGCTGATTCTGTTCGCCCTCCAGAATATCGTGCCGGGAGATCCGATCAAGCTGATCGGTGGAGACAAGGCTCTGTCCCCCGAGGTGGAGCTTCAGCTTCGCGTTCGCTATCACCTGGTCCAGACGGACGAGGACGGCAACGCGATCCTTGACGAGAACGGCGACCCCGTTCAAACGTCGCTCGTGGACCGTTACTTGTATTACATGAACGGCCTGCTTCATGGCGATCTGGGCAATTCGTACCAGCGCAAGCTGCCGGTTACGGAAATCTTTGCCCAGAAGTATCCGTATACGGTCAAACTTGCCGCGTGCGCCATCGTGCTCGAGGCAATCATGGGTATCGGTGCGGGTATCATTTCGGCGGTTAAGCGTTATTCCTTCTGGGATATTTTGGTAACGCTCACCACGTCGATTCTCGTTGCCGTCCCGGCCTTCTGGCTCGGTATGTTGCTGCAGCTGTTCTTTGGCGTCATTCTCAAGGACGCCACGGGCGGTGCATTCTCTATGCCGATCTCGGGTGCCGGCGGTTCCAGCTCTCAGTATCAGGATTGGATGCACTATGTGCTTCCGACCATTACGCTGGCTTCGGTTTCGACCGCTTATGCCGCCCGCATTATGCGCTCGCAGCTGCTTGACGTCATGAACCAGGATTACATCCGTACGGCAAAGGCCAAGGGTCTCTCCAATCGCGCGATCATTATCAAGCATGCGCTTAAGAATGCACTCATCCCCGTCGTTACCTATATTGGTGTCGACTTCGGCGGCATGCTTTCGGGCGCCATCCTGACCGAGACGGTCTTTAACTGGCCCGGCATCGGCTTCGAGGTCTACCGCGCCATTAGCATGCGCGACTGGCCCATCGTTATGGGCGGCGTTACGCTCATTGTTGTCGTCGTTATGGTGATCAACCTGCTCGTCGACATTAGCTATGCATTCCTCGACCCGCGCATCCGCCTTGGCGGTCCGTCGGATAAGGCCTAAGGGAGGTACGTCTCATGCAGGAAACTGATTCTCAGTCTCAGGAGCAGGCTACCGCCACCAAGGCCGCATCTGCTCCCGCCAAGTCCCGCACGCTGTGGGGCGACGCTTTTAAGCGTCTTCGTAAGAACAAGCTCGCCGTTATCGGTGTCTGCTGGATCATCATCGTTGTTGTGGTCGCCCTGACCGCCGATCTGTGGGCTAAGCCCTGGCTCGGCTCTCCTACGGCTTCTGACTCGACCACCATGGCCGAGACGTCGCTGCTGGCTCCGTGTGCCGAGCACCCGTTTGGCACCGACTCTCTTGGTCGTGACATTCTCGTCCGTGTTATCTACGGTGCACGCGTTTCGCTTTCCGTCGGTATTATGGCCACCGCCATCTCCACGGTGATCGGTCTGGTCATGGGCGCCCTGGCCGGTTTCTATGGCGGCATCTGGGATACGATCATCATGCGCTGTGCGGACATCTTCCTGGCGTTCCCGTACGTGCTGTTCGTTGTTGCCATGATTGCCGTTATCGGTCGTGGTCTTCAGAATGTCTTTATCGCCATCGGCATTCTCGGCTGGCCTTCGATTGCGCGCGTCTTCCGATCCGCGATCCTGACGGTCAAAGAGAACGACTATGTTGACGCTGCGCGCGCGATGGGCGCATCCGATGCGCGTATCGTTATGCGCCATATCTTCCCGAACTCCGTTGCTTCTATCGTGGTCTATGCGACCATGAACATTGGTGGCGCTATTCTGACCGAGTCTGCCCTGTCCTTCCTCGGCATGGGCGTTATCCCGCCTACGCCTTCGTGGGGCTCCATGATTCAGGACGGTCAGCAGTATCTTCTGACTGCTCCCTGGATGATGATCATGCCCGGTCTGGCAATTCTCTCGACGGTGCTCGCCTTCACCCTGCTGGGTGACGGTCTGCGCGACGCCCTCGACGTCAAGATGAAGGACGCATAAGGATGAAGAAGAACAAGAACTATGTGGACCTGAAGGACCAGCCGGTTCCCGAGGGCCAGCATCTGCTCGAGGTCGATGACCTTAAGATGTATTTCCATACCGAAGATGGTGTCGTTCGCGCTGTCGACGGTGTGTCCTACACACTCGATCGCGGCGAGACCCTGGGTGTCGTCGGTGAGTCCGGCTCCGGTAAGTCCGTGACCGCCATGACCATCATGGGTCTTATCTCGATGCCTCCGGGAAAGATTGAGGGCGGCGACGTTCGCTATCGCGGTCGTTCTATCCTCGAGATGACCGAGGAAGAGATGCAGCACATTCGCGGTAACGATATCGCGATGATCTTCCAGGATCCTATGACCTCCTTGAACCCGGTCTATAAGATCGGCAAGCAGGTGGGCGAGGGCCTTCGTCTGCATCGTGGCTACTCCAAGCAGGAGGCGCTCAAGCGCGCCACCGAGCTTTTGGACCTCGTTGGCATTCCCGAGCCCGAGAAGCGCGTCAATGAGTATCCGCACCAGTTCTCTGGTGGCATGCGTCAGCGCGTCATGATTGCTATGGCCCTTGCCTGCGATCCCGATATTCTGATTGCCGACGAGCCCACGACCGCCCTGGACGTTACCATTCAGGCTCAGATTATTGAGCTTATGCAGGAAATGCAGGAGAAGAACGGCAACGCCATCATCATGATTACCCATGACCTGGGCGTTGTCGCCGATATGGCCGACAAAATCATGGTTATGTATGCCGGCCGTCCTGTCGAGTTCGGTACTGCCGAAGAGATCTTCTACGAGAGCCGTCATCCCTACACCTGGGGCCTTATCCGCTCCATCCCGGAGCAGGCTATCGATGAGAAGAAGCCGCTGACGCCGATTCACGGCAACCCGCCCTCGCTCATGAACCTGCCCGAGGGTTGTGTGTTCTCGCCTCGTTGCCCCTATGCGACCGATAAGTGCCGCAAGCAGCGTCCTGAGCGTGTTGTCACTGAGTCTGGCCATTATTCCGCGTGCCACTACTCCGGCGACCCCGAGTTCCTCAAGAATGCTCCTGCGACGTCCCGTACGCGCAAGGATTCCGAGAAGGGAGGCGAGGCGTAAATGGCAGATAAGAACGAGCGCACTCCGCTGCTGAAGGTCGAGCACCTCTCTAAGGAATTCCCCGCCGAGTCCGGCATGTTCGCCAAGCGCTTTTCCAAGCGCGTCGTCTCTGCTGTGAACGACATCTCGTTTGAGATTTATCCTGGCGAGACCTTTGGTCTGGTTGGCGAGTCTGGTTGCGGTAAGTCCACCACGGGCCGCACGATTATGCGCCTGACCCAGCCGACTGCCGGCAAGGTGTTCTTCCAGGGCAAAGATGTTGCCGAGATGAGCAAGCATGAGATCAAGGACATGCGTCGCGAGATGCAGTTCATCTTCCAGGACCCCTATGCTTCGCTGAACCCCCGTATGACCATCGGCGAGATCGTCTCCGAGCCCATGACTATTCACGGCGTGGGCACCAAGGAGGAGCGTATCGAGCGTGTTCGCGAGCTTCTCGACGTCGTTGGATTGAACCCCGAGCACATCAACCGCTATCCGCACGAGTTCTCGGGCGGTCAGCGTCAGCGTGTCGGCATCGCCCGCGCCTTCGCTTTGAAGCCCAAGCTGATCATCTGCGACGAGCCCGTTTCCGCTCTGGATGTTTCCATTCAGGCCCAGGTTCTGAACCTGCTCAAGGAACTTCAGGACAAGTTTGGTACGGCGTATCTGTTTATTGCCCACGACCTGTCCGTCGTGCAGCACATCTCCGATCGCGTTGCCGTTATGTATCTGGGCAAGATGGTCGAGGTTTCGGACTGGAAGACGCTCTATAGCGAGCCTCACCATCCGTACACACAGTCGCTGCTGTCTGCTGTGCCGGTGCCCGATCCGGATATCCAGAAGACCCGCAAGCGTATCATCCTCGCCGGTGATCCGCCGTCGCCGCTGGATCCGCCGACCGGCTGCCGTTTCCACACGCGCTGCCCGATCGCGCAGGGCATCTGCTCAGAGAAGCTTCCTGAGTTTAAGGAAGTTGCCCCGGGCCACTGCTGCGCCTGCCACTTCGCCGAGCCGTTCCCGATCAAGGAATCGCACATCGACCTGTAGTCGGTTGTTCTCGTCCGGGCCCGCCTGGTGTTACTTTTCAGAACGTCCTCGGACATG
>UQTN01000075.1 GCA_900543945.1 uncultured Collinsella sp.
GGCCTCGGTGGCTGCGCCGGTCGCCGAGAGCTACGCGCGCGGCGTGCCCCTTATGCTCGAGGGCGAGCTGGCCGCGGGTCAGGTCGAGATAGCCAAGCGCCTCTATCTGGACGGTCCTTTTGCCGATCAACCCTTTGTTTCCGTCGCGCTCGATGAGCTCACCGATCGCGGTTGGCGCCATGTGCTCAAAAGCTCCGAATCGCCGCTGTTTCAAACAGGGCTGACCCTTTGCATTGAGGGCTGGAATGCGGTTGGTCCCCAGCGCCTTCGCGAGCTCGTTTCCACGATGGCCGACACCGCGTTGGCGACGCGCTGCCATGTGGTGCTGACGGCGAATGACATGCCGGGCGGCAGCGAAAGTGATCAAGCCGCCTTTGTGACCGAGCGCTTCGCCTGTGCGGTGAGCGTGGCGCCGGCAATCGTCGAGCAGGGAGCCGCGTCGACGAAGGTTGCGCGCTATTTGGAATATCTCGCTGGTGCATTTGGGACGGCAGCGCCCACGCTGTCTGCCGCGGCGACGAAGGCGCTCGATGCTTACCGCTGGCCGCGCAACTATCTGCAGCTCCGCGAGGTCTCGGAACGACTGTATATATTGGTGGGGACGGGCACGGTGGATCGCGCTGTGGCGGAGGAAGTGCTAGCCCAAGAGGACGTGATTAAGACCGCAACCTTTGGCGCCCCGACACTCGAAAGCGACCTGTATATCCTGCGACCGTTGGCCGATACCGAGCGAGATATCGCGCATCTGGTTGTAGATCATCTCCACGGCAACCGAACCCGTGCGGCGGAGGTGCTGGGCATAAGCCGAACAACGCTGTGGCGCTTGCTGAAGGACGATGACCGTTGAGCGAGGCGCCCGTGACCGCGCGCGACGCGTGTGCTACAGTCCAAAGCGTTATTGTTTCGATTTGGTTACGGCGTGCGGGGGCGTATGGCTGAGACTACAAAACCGAGCCGCAGAAGGCGGAGCGCCGCACCGGTCAACCGACGCACGACATCGGTGACGTGGGGCAAACACGCCTCGGGGTTTGATGGTTCGTTCAAGCGCACTAAATACGGCTATCCTTCGACAGGTGCCCGCTTGGCAATGCAGGCAGAGTCCTCGCTGTGGGACCGCAAACGCGTGGTGGGCTCAAAGCTCAAGCACGACGGCACGCTCGGCTACATCAGCCGCGGGGCGGCTCGTCGCAGCGGACTCAATCCGGCTGGTTGGCATCGTTATGTTCCGATCGCGGTCGTCGTTGCAGTGATCGTCATCGCACTCGCTGCGCTTGGCTACGCCGGCGGCGGCGCCAACTTGGACGCAGTGTTTAAATCGCCCGAGCTCGCGCATGCAGGCACAGAAATTGTTGAGGGCGCTCAGACCCAGACGAGCGTCGCGCCCCAGCGCGGTATCGTTGCGGCAGCCTCCACCATCGCCGACGCTCAAAAGGACGACGGCGAACAGGGCGACGGCGCCGAAACGACCCACACGAACGAAACGACGACAACTCCACCGGCAAGATAAGTTGCGAGCGGGTCCGCCGTTCGTTAGAACGGCGGGACTAATTACTTTACATACACCACGTTGTCGCGGCGGGGTTTGGGCTCGGGTAGCGTGTCTTCGGCATAGCCCAGAATGCAGTGACCGACGCCGCGCAGGCTGCCGTCGGCGGGCAGGCCCCAGCTGGCCAGCAGCTCCAGGCCCTCGGGCGAGTCAAAGACCTCATGCGCGCGGTGAATCCAGCATGAGTCGACACCCAGTGCATAGGCGGCGTTGAGCAGGTTGCCCATGGCGAGCGATCCGTCTTCCAGGTGCGTGGGCACGCTGCGGTCGACCAGTACCACCACAACGGTCTTGGCGCCATAGAAGGGGTCGCTGTTGCTGCCCATGACCTGTGCGTTGAGCTGCGAGAGGCGCTCAACGGTCGTGGGGTCGGTGACGGCGACAAACGTCACCGGCTGGCGCCCCATGCCACTGGGTGCATACTGGCCGGCCTCGATAATGCGTGCGAGCTTTTCGGCCTCGACGGGACGATCACTGTATTTGCGGCAGCTGCGGCGGTGGATGAGTGCTTCGATAGTCTCCATGGTGTCTCCTTGCGGTGGCGTTGCAGATGCCCCGTTCATACCCGTCGGGCTCAAACGATAGACGGTCAATTGCCCGGCCAAAAGGGTAGATCCCAATTGGGAAAGTAGGTTTGCATAAAAGTACCTTCAGAATGTGACAAACAAATGGGATGGTTAAACGTTTTATCCCGTCTACCCTGCGGTTTTTTACCACTTGCCTAAATGACGAACGCATAACCTCTGATAAAGGTTTTACTAAAGGAGTACCAACGTTTATCAATGCGCCGTGGTGGCGCCGGGCCAGGAGGTAACATCATGTTCCAGGCTGGAGATGTCGTCGAGACCGACTTCGAAGGATTTCTGAAGCTGCTGCGTTCCAAGACGCGCGCTTTTGTGACGATTGACGATCACGAGTACTACATCACGCACACCGATGGCTATTGGCGTGTTCAGGATTGCGAGGCCCTCAACGACAAGGGCCACTTTACTGACTGCTCCGAGCTGGTCAACACGGTCTGCGAGGTCGTCGAGCTGCCGTGGATTGCCGGCAAGAGCCTGCATGACAGCTTCTCGGGCGCTACGGTCTATGAGGCCGTCGCCGCTTAACGGGCAATAAAACCCGATTTTCACGTGACCGCTGGCGCTGCCCCCGCGCCGGCGGTCTTTTTCTGCCGATAGGCCATAAAAGTGCAAGCATTTGCGGAGAGCCTGTTGACGATAGTCAAAACTCGGACTAATCTAGAGATATAAATTGGTCAAAAATCGGACAATCGAATGGTGGGATAGATGAATAGTGCGGTTACGCTGGTCGATTTCGACCGGTTGCTCAATGGACTCGACCATATTTATTCGGAGTTCTCGCGCGCCTGCGGTCTTTCGGACTGCGCTTACTGGATGCTCGTCGATACCAGCACGGCGGGCGGCAGCGTCGCCGTAAGCCGTCTGACAAGCGAATGGTTCTACAGCAAACAGACCATCAACTCGGCAATTAAAACCTTGAAGGCGCGGGGTTTCGCCACGCTGGAGTTTGCCGAAGGCAGTCGCAAGAACAAGGTTGTGTGCCTGACCAAAGAGGGTAGGCAATTTGCTGAGCGCTATGCGTTGCCGGCACTTAAGGCCGAACAGCGAGCATTTTGCGCGCTTGAGCCGTGTGAGCAACGCGAGATTATGCGCTTGATCGGCAAATTCTCCCAGGTGCTCGATGAGGAGTGCGAGACATTTAAGCAGCAGGTGGCAGCTGCAAGCCAGACGCAGGATCAATGTGAGGGGGAGTCGTGCGACTGTTAATGAGGTTTCTGAAGCCCTATCGAGGGCTTGTCGCAGTGACGCTGCTGGTGCTGCTGGTTGATAACGTCGGCACGCTGTTGGTTCCCACGATGCTGGCGAACATGGTCAACACCGGTATCACCACGGGTGATGTCGACTACATTTTGCGCAATGGCCTCTACATGCTTATCGCGACCGGCATGGCCAGCGGCGGCGCGGTGCTGGGCTGCTATCTTTCGGCGCGCTTGGCCGCCAACGTGGCCTGCGATATCCGCAATGCCGTGTACGACAAGTCGCTCGAGCTCGCGGCCAGCGACTTTGAGCGCTTTGGCACCGGATCGATGATCACGCGCTCGCTCAACGACATCAATGTGATTCAGCAGGCCATCCTGCAGACGATCCAGCTGGTGCTGCCGGTGCCGTTCTTGGCCGTCGCGGGCATCATTTTTGCGTGGCTCATCGATCCCGCCATGGGTACGCTGCTGGGCGTGGTGGTTGCGATCGTGCTGGTGGCGGCAGTCTTTACCGTGGCTAACGCCGCGCCAATTTTTATGCGCCTGCAGAGCTTTATCGACCGCATGAACGTGGTGCTGCGCGAGAACATCGTGGGCGTTCGCGTCATCCGCGCTTTTAATAAAGAGCTTCACGAGGAGCAGCGCCTGGACGAGGTGTTTAGCGATTACGCGGACAACGCCATTAAGGTCAACCACCTGTTTGTGGGCCTTGATAGCTCTACCTTCTTTTTGATGAACATTGCCGAGGTGGCGGTGCTGTGGGTGGGCGGCAACCGCGTTGGCGCCCATGCAATGCAGATTGCGAGCATCTCCGCGGTGCTGGAATATGCGCTCTTGATCCTGTTCTTTGTGATGATGGCGCAGATGGTAGTGCTGACGCTGCCGCGCGCCGCGGCGTGCCTGAACCGTGCGCAGCAGGTGTTGGAGATTGAGCCGGGCATCGTGGACGGCGAGCGTACGCTGGGTGACGGGGCGCCTGCCTCCGGGGGCGATGCGGATGTGGTCGCTGAGTTCGATCACATGTCGTTTCGTTTTGACGATGCCGATGAGGACACCCTGTGCGACCTGAGCTTTGCCTGTCGTCGCGGTCAGATGACCGCGATTGTGGGCTCGACGGGCTCGGGCAAGTCGACGGTGGCAAAGCTTCTGCTGCGTTTTCACGATGCCACCAAGGGTGCCATTCGCCTGGACGGCGTCGACCTGCGCGAGCTTTCGCAAGACGAGATTCGCGGGCGCATTGCCTACGTCCCGCAGAAGGCATGGCTGTTCTCGGGCACCGTGGCAAGCAATTTGCGCTTTGGCAACGAAGACGCGACCGAGGCCGATATGCTCCACGCGCTCCAGGTTGCCCAGAGCACCTTTGTGCTCGATCAGCCGCAGGGGCTCGATACCCCGGTGGCGCAGGGTGGCACGAACTTTTCGGGCGGTCAGCGCCAGCGCCTGGCCATTGCCCGCGCCCTCATGAAGCATGCCGATCTGTATATCTTCGATGACAGTTTTTCGGCCTTGGACTTTAAGACCGATGCGGCGCTGCGCCATGCGCTGCAGGAGGAGACGCGCGACGCTGCGGTGCTCATCATCGCGCAGCGCATCTCGACGATCTTGCATGCCGACCAGATCGTGGTGCTCAAGGACGGCGAGGTCGTGGGCCTGGGCACGCACGACGAGCTCATGGAAACCTGCGAGGTGTACCGCGCTATCGCGGAATCGCAGATGAAGGGAGGTGAGTAGCATGACCGAGGAGCTCAAGAAGTGCAGCGATGCTATCGATTCGAACGATTCGGACGCCGCTGAGAAAACGGTCGACCAGGCTGCCGCGGTGCTCGAGCTGGATGACGCCGTCAAGGCGGCCGAGCGCGAGGCTCGTCGCCAGGCGCTGTACGAGGAAAACGAGCGTGCCGAGGACGAACGTGCCCGTGCCGAGGCAGAACGTATGCGCGACGTGGACGACGAAGACGAGGACGAGACGCCCCGGGATACCTGGGCGACGGTGCGCCGCTTGTGGGGCGAGGCCGCCGGCGACCATTGGCGCTTTTACATCGTGTTTGCGAGCATCGTGTTCTACGTCATCTTTAACACCGCCGCGCCGGCGTACAGCGCTCACGTCATCGACGAGCTGTGGGGGCATATGCAGGTGGCGTTTGCCAACGGAACCACCTTCAACATCACCTGGGAGAACTGCGGCAAGACCATCTTCGTCTACTTTATGATCTGGACTGCCGCTGCCTCGTTCTATGCGCTCCAGAGCTTTTTGATGTCGAGCGTGGCCGAACGCCTCAACCTGCGTCTACGCAACCGCATCGCACAAAAGCTCAATCGTCTGCCGCTTGCCTTCTTTGACGCGCATCGTCCCGGTGAGGTCGTCAGCCGTGCGACCAACGACTTGGACAAGATGTCCGAGAGCATGCAGCGCGGATTGCTGCAGCTGCTTGTGTCGATCGGCACCGTGACGGGTGCCATCATCATGATGTTCGTCTATAGCGTTAAGCTCACGCTCGTCTTTTTGGGCTTCACGGCCCTGTCGCTGCTGGTGACCAAAGTGGTTTCGCGCCGCACGCATGATGTAACGGGCGAACGCCAGGAGTGGGTGTCCAAGATTACGAGCGCGGTCGAGGAGGGCTACTCGGGCCGTCTGGTGATTCGCGCGTTCAACCGCGAGCGCCAGAGTTCTGCCGAGGTACACGAGGCCTCGGGCGAGCTGGCGCGTGTGAGCACCAAGGCCGACTTTATGATTAACGCTGTGGGCCCCGCGGTTCGCTTTATCGGTCGTCTGGCGCAGATCGTGATCGCGCTCGTGGGCTGCAACATGCTGGTGGCCGGTCAGATGACTGTCGGCGTGTTCCAGGCGTTCTTCCAGTTTATCTACGAGGCGTCCGAGCCCATGACGCAGCTCTCGTTTACCTTCAACTCGCTGCAGAGCGCGCTGGCGAGTGCGGAGCGCGTGTTCGACCTGCTCGATGAGCCCGAGATGGAGGCCGATCCGCAGCCGGGCGAGGCCGCCAAGCTGCCGGGTCGCGTGGAGGGCCGCGTCTCCTTTGAGCACGTGCGCTTTGGTTATTCGCCCGACAAGCCGCTCATGCGCGACGTGTCGTTTACCGCCGAGCCGGGCCAGAAGATTGCCGTGGTGGGAACCACGGGCGCAGGCAAGACGACGCTCATCAACCTGCTCATGCGCTTTTACGAGATCGACGGCGGCCGCATTACGCTTGACGGTGTGGATACGCGCCTCATGGATCGCGGCGAGCTACGGCAGCAGTTTGGCATGGTGCTACAGGACGCCTGGCTGTTCGACGGCACGATTGCCGAGAACATCGCCTACGGCTGCCCCGAGGCAACGCGCGAGGAGATTGTTGCGGCCGCTCGCGCCGCCCAGGTCGACTTCTTTGTGCGCACCATGCCTCAGGGCTACGACACGCGTGTAGCCAACGATGCCGAAAGCATCAGCCAGGGCCAGCGTCAGCTGCTAACCATCGCACGCGTGCTGCTCAACAACCCGGCGATTCTCATCCTGGACGAGGCGACGTCGAGCGTGGATACGCGCACCGAGCTTGCCATCGGCCGCGCCATGGACGCACTTATGCGTGGGCGCACAAGCTTTGTGATCGCGCATCGCCTGTCGACGATCGTGGATGCCGACCTGATTCTGGTCATGGATCACGGCAATATCATCGAGCAGGGCACGCATAAGGAGCTGCTGGCAGTCGAGGGCGCCTACGCCGACCTCTATCTGAGCCAGTTCGCATAATGTGACAAAGGAATAGTCCCTTTGTCACATCAGGAATAAGGCGCGCCGGGGATGGATTCCCTGGCGCGCCTTTGCGTTGGCGTCGATGTTGTCGGCGGCCGTCCGCTTTTAGCGTTCGTCCACGAGCTTGGCGACGAGGGCCTTAAGCTCGGCCACCTCTCGCTCGAGTTCCTTGACGCGACGGGCGTTTTCGTTGATGCCCTGGCGGTTGAGGGCGCTCTGCTCGGCGGCATCGTCGGGCATGTATTCGCGATGCTGCTTGGCGTCGAAGCTCTCCTCGAACACGCGGCAGCCGTTGCGCTTGATGATGCGCCCGGGCACGCCCACGACGGTGCAGTTGTCGGGCACGTCTTTGACGACGACCGAGTTGCCGCCGATTTTGACGTTGTTGCCAATGCGAATGTTGCCGAGCACTTTGGCACCGGTGCCCACGGTGACGTTGTTGCCCAGGGTGGGGTGGCGCTTGCCGGTCTCGTTGCCGGTGCCGCCGAGCGTGACGCCCTGATAGAGCACGCAGTTGTCGCCCACAATGGTGGTCTCGCCGATGACAACGCCCATGGCGTGGTCGATAAAGAAATGTTTGCCGATCTGCGCGGCGGGATGAATCTCGACGCCGGTGATGTGGCGGGTGATTTGCGAGAGCACGCGGGCGAGCGAGCGATGGCCATGTTCCCACAGCCAGTGCTCGGGCACGTGGTTCCACTTGGCGTGCAGGCCGGGGTAGGACAGGAAGATGACCAGGCCATTTTGCGCAGCGGGGTCTTGCGCCTGGACGGTCTTGATGTCCTCGCGAATGGTATTGATAAAGCTCACCGGCCGCCCTCCCTCAGCGCCATGGCAATGCGATTCAATAAAGTATAGCGATTCGCTAGGGATTAGGAAGGGCGATCTTGCTTTGCTTTGGGCGACAGGTGTCAGTTATGCAAACTTGCTGGTAATGGAGTCATGCTTTTGTGGGGTTGCGCACGAGGGGGCGCCGCAACCGTATACTGGTCAACTTGGACGTATCCGCGCCCACAACTGAGAGGTTTTACTTCATGGGTTTCATCAACTTTATCGCCGAGCTGCTTAAGGATCCGCGCACCGCGATCGCCGGCTGGATCGCTGCCGGCCCGCTTATGGCCTACGGCTGCGTGTTCCTGATCATCTTTGTCGAGACGGGCGTGGTATTCTTCCCGTTCCTTCCCGGCGACTCGCTGCTGTTCGCCTCGGGCTTCTTTGCCCACAACGGCGGCTTTAACATCGTGGCTCTGCTGGCTGTCGCATGGGCGGCTGCCATCTTGGGCGATCAGTGCAACTTTATGATCGGCCATTTCTTTGGCCAAAAGATCATTGCCTCGGGCAAGGTCAAGGCCATGACGCCCGAGCGCATTAAAAAGTCCGAGGACTTCTTGGACAAGTGGGGTCACCTGGCCATCTTCCTGGGTCGCTTCTTTCCGTTTATCCGCACCTTTGTGCCCTTTATCGCCGGTATGGGCGGCATGCACTGGCGCAACTTTGTGATCTTTAACGTGCTGGGCGGCATTACCTGGTCGACGGTCTTTACGCTGCTGGGCTACTTCTTTGGCGGCATCCCCTTTGTGCAAGAGCACTTTGAGCTGCTGATTATCGGCATCGTCGCCGTGTCGATCATTCCGACCGTGGTCGGCATCGTCAAGGCCAAGCTGGGCAAATAGAACGCGTAGCTCGAGCCAGCGCGCAAGCCGTGCCGTTGAGGCCCGTCACCGATTACGGCGGCGGGCCTTTATGCTTCGGTCAAATGATAATACTTTAGTTAGTTAAAGAAAAACGTTTTATCCGACGCGTGCGGGGAGTACAATCTCCTGCATGCGAATCGACGTGCCATTGGCTTTGATGCTGTTCGCGTGTCCCGTCCGGCTCTACGCTCCGGGCGTACGACGTTGCGACGCGGTCGGCATCGGTCCTTGCGTGCGGGTTCGCGAGTATGCAACTGTGTATGTAAGGAGCGATACATGACGGTCGAGAAGAAGGATATCGATTGGGGTAGCCTCGGCTTTGGCTACATGAAGACCGATTATAGCTACGAGGCCCATTGGAAGGACGGCGAGTGGGATGAGGGCGGCCTGACCACCGACCACACCATGCATGTCTCCGAGTGCGGAGGCATCTTCCATTATTGCCAGGAGGTCTTTGAGGGCCTGAAGGCCTACACCGCCGAGGACGGCAGCATCGTCTGCTTCCGTCCCGACATGAACGCTGAACGTATGTATAACTCTGCCCAGCGTCTCGAGATGCCCCCGTTCCCCAAGGACAAGTTCGTTGAGGCCGTTAAGCAGGTCGTTTCTGCCAACGCCGCCTGGGTTCCGCCTTTCGGTTCTGGCGCGACCCTGTACGTGCGTCCGTTTATGATCGGTTCCGGTGACGTGATTGGCGTGGCTCCTGCTCCTGAGTACACGTTCCGCATTCTCGTGACCCCGGTCGGTCCGTACTTTAAGGGTGGCCTTAAGCCCGTTAAGCTGCGCGTTTCCGAGTATGACCGTGCCGCACCGCACGGCACCGGCAACATCAAGGCCGGCCTGAACTACGCCATGTCCCTCAAGCCCACGATGGAGGCTCACCGTGAGGGCTATGCCGAGAACCTGTATCTCGACTCCGAGTCCCGTACCTATGTCGAGGAGACCGGTGGCGCCAACGTCCTGTTCGTGAAGGAGGACGGCACGCTTGTCGTTCCGCAGTCGCACACCGACTCCATCCTGCCCTCCATCACCCGCCGTTCGCTCGTTCAGGTTGCTCAGGACCTGGGCATGACCGTTGACCAGCGTCCCGTTGAGTGGGTCGAGGTCAAGGCCGGCACTTTTGTTGAGTGCGGTCTGTGCGGCACCGCTGCCGTCATCTCCCCGGTTGGCGAGATCGACAACAAGGTTTACGGTGCCGATGAGACCGTGACCTTCCCGGCCGGCTACACCGAGATCGGCCCTGTGATGAAGAAGCTTCGCGAGACCCTGACTGGTATCCAGTCCGGTGCTGTCGAGGATAAACACAACTGGGTTTACACCGTCGCGTAAGTTGCCCTACCTGTCCGGCCCGAGAGCAGGTTCCCTCCCGGCGCGTCCTCGGACATGCAAGAAGCCCTCGCTGCGCACTTCGTGCGGCGA
>UQTN01000076.1 GCA_900543945.1 uncultured Collinsella sp.
TGCGTGAGGTCCCAGCCCAGGGCCTCCCACATGGCGGTCTGCGCGATGCAGTAGAAATAGATGTTGTCCTGACCGATGAACTGGTAAATCTGAGCGTCGTCAGAGCACCACCAGTCGCGCCAGTCGAGCGAGCTGTGCTGGTAGGTGGGTGCGGGCACCTGCGTGGAGTCGGCGGCGGGCTCGCCCATGAGGGCGGCATCCTGGGCGGCGACGCCCTCGGTCACGCCGGCGGCCTTGGCATCGCGCGCGAGCACGGTACGCGTATAGCTGATGGGCGCCCACAGGCTCTCGGGCCAGCACCAGCAGGTGACGTCGGAGACGCCATCGACCTCGGGCACCGGAACGCCCCAGTCGATGTTGCCGGTGATGCGGAAGGGCACGAGTGCCTTGCCGCTGCGGAAGCGCACGCCACCGTTGGCGAGCACCGCGTGGGCGTCGTCGCGCTCCTTCCAGCTGGGGAAGGTGACGGTAAAGCTGCTCTTGTTGCCCTCGGGCTCCAGCACGGTGTGCTCGGGGAGCTGGTCCTCGACGGCATCGAAGGCCTCGCGGAACTTGTTCTGGATGTAGAGCTGAGCCGGCAGCAGCCACTCCTCCATGGTCTTGGAGACCACGGAGCGAACCTGCGGGTTCTGGGCGAGCTTGGCGGTGTAGGTCTTCATAAAGTCGAGGTAGGCCGGCAGGTCAAAGTAGAGATTGTCGACCGGGCGCAGCTCGGGCACCTCGCCGGTGAGCTGGCTCTTGGGCGCGATGAGCTCCTCGGGCTCAAACTGGTGGCCCAGATCGCACTCGTCGGCATAAGCCTTCTCGGACTTGCAGCCCTGGATGGGGCAGCGGCCGATGACCTGGCGGCCGTTGAGGAACGTGCCGGCCTTGGCATCGTAGAACTGCAGCGTGGAGCGCTTGGAGATGGTGCCCTGCTCGTGCAGGCGCTCGATAATCTCGGCAGTCACCTCGTTGTGGATCTGGGCCGCCGGCTCAAGGCCCGAGCCGCCGTAGATGTCGCAGCTGATGTTGTAGTTGTTGAGGGTCGCGGCCTGGCGGGAGTGATTGGACTCGACATACTCGCCGATGGACTTGTCGTAGCCCTCGTTCTCCTTGAGCTTGCGGTAGCTCTCCATGATGGGCGAACCGTAGCAGTCGGTGCCCGAGGTGAAGATGACGTTTTCGCGGCCCAGGCGGTCGCGCAGGAAGCGGGCGAAGAAGTCGGCCGGGACAAAGACGCCGCCGACGTGGCCAAAGTGCAGACCCTTGTTGCCGTAGGGCTCGCCGGCGGTAACGATGGCGCGGCGAGGCCAGCTGGGACGGTCGTTCATGGAGTATTTGGATGCCATGGGACTCCTTCGCATATGGTGAGGGCGCGGCCGGGCGCGGGGCTCGGCGGCGCGGTGGTCAATTCGTGCATATCGTTCGACATTATCGCACATGCGGGCGGGTGCGTGGCAGGGGCGCTATCCTAAGATGCTATGAATGAGATTTCCAACATACATGCGTTTGAGGACGGGGATTTTCTGCACGCTTGCTTCGTGTGGGGGATGGTCGTAGTCGGCGTGTTTGCCGTGTGCCTGGTGCCGGTGTTTATGCTGCTGGGCGGGCCTGCAGACTTGGATGCTGCTGATGCGGGCGGCTGGACGGCAGTCGTGGGCTGGATAGTCGGCTTGGCTGCGGTCTCAATGGCGTCGTTTGCCGTGCACGAGCTGGTGCACGGTGTGTTTTTTAAGCTGCTGGCGCTCGCGAGTGCGCACGTGACTTTTGGAGCGAACCGTGAGACGTGCATGATCTATGCCTGCGCCGAGGGGATTGTGTATTCGCGCCGGCGGTACATGGCGGTTTGCCTGGCGCCGACGGTTGTTGTGACGGCGGCGTTTGCCCTGGGATTTGCGTTTTCGGGGTATCCGCTGCTGTGCTACCTGGCGGCTGGTTTGCACCTTTCGGGATGCACGGGCGACTGGTATTACGTGCGGACGATCCTGCGCGACCGCCGCATTGCCGCCTGCGAGGACACGTCCTTTGGCGTGCGCTTTTTTGGGTGAGGAGATGTCGATGAAGTCGTTGTTGCTGCATGCGTGCTGTGCACCATGCTCGCTTGAGCCGGTTCGCCTGCTGCGCGAGGAGGGGTTTGAGCCCACGATCTGCTGGACTAACCCCAATATTCAGCCGCACGATGAATGGCAGCGGCGTCTGGACGAGCTGCGCCGGTGGTGTGCCGACGGTGACATCGAGCTTATCGAGGCAGGCGAGGACCGCGAGCGCTGGGAGGCCGGTGTGGCCCCGTTGGGCGCCGATCGACCCCGTCGCTGTCGCGCGTGCTATGCCCTGCGTCTGGCCGAGGCGTGCCGCGTGGCCCAGGAGCACGGGTTTGAATATGTGGGCACGACGCTCGCCGTCTCGCCGTATCAGCTGTTCGACACGTGTAATGATGTGCTTGAGCGCTTGGCCGCCGCCCGCGGGCTCACCCCGGTGATTCGCGATTTTCGCCCGTATTATCCCGAGGCCACGCGTCGTTCGCGTGAGCTGGGCATGTATCGGCAGAACTACTGTGGCTGCCGCTTTTCGGCCGTCGAGGCGGCCATGGACCGCGCCCGCATCCGCGACGAGCGTAAAGCCGCCAAAAAGTAGTTCTTTTAGGCTGGGACTTTGAGCTGTCTGCGCGGTACGGTCGTTTTTGGGAAAGTCGATTTAATTAAGCGTGTGATCGCGGCTCGCTTGATACCAAACGACGACTCCTATGATTCTAATCCTCCGTTTGTTAAACATCAGATCCGGACTTGCTGTTGCATATGAATGGGACGACAGCACAATCATGTCGTTTCCTTCTGCAAATCGCCTAATTACCGGTGTTTTACCGTCTGCGAGCGCCAATACAGCACAGCCGTTCCAGGGCTTTGCGGTGGTATCGACAAGTAGTAAGCTGCCGGGAGGGTAAATGCGGGACATTTCGTCGCCTTTGATTTTAACGAAAACGCTATGTGGGTGACGTTTGGCTACGTCTACAGGCGCGCAAGCATTTTGTTGGCCGTGCGTGATGCGGCGCTTTTGCGATTCGATATCGATGACGGGAAATGCGCCCTCCATTTCGTGGATAGCAGGGTCTTCGTCGGTGACGATTCTTTTATTTGCGAGCTTTACGGCCAAACCGTTTTCCTCGCCAACAAGTTCATCGCGGGTGCAACCGAAGAGCGCTTGTAACTTTTCAATATAGCGCTCACGGGGGGCATACCGACTTTTTTCCCAACGACAAACGGTCTCTTTAGATACCCCCAACATCTCTGCAAGTTGCGCCTGACCAAGATGCTCCAGGGTGCGGAGTTTACGAATATTTGCCCCGAAGCCCATGGCTATAGATCCTCTCGCCACAGAGGGAGGCATAGACAGTTTGTGCCACCATAGCCTTTGGTGAGCTCGTCAATGGATAGCGGGAATAATTCCATTCCTGCTTTCTCAAGCGCTTCGTTGGTCCAAACGTTTTCTTCATATACGCATAGTTTTCCTGGCGAGAGCGCAAGGATAGACGTTGCGTTGTTCCGGCGTTCTCTTTCGTAGGCGGTTTGATTCCCGCCTCCGCAGTCAATTACTTTTATTGGTTCGCAACAGGCTGCAGAGAGTATTTCCGGAATCGTGCGATCGATAGGAGTGATCGTAAGGCCCCTTCCGGATCGTTTTAGTTGAATGCTGTATGCATCAACGGCATTGCATATCTCACGATCGATGAGGAACGCGTCGTGATCAATTCTACTTATGAACGTATCGAGGTGGATGCGCAGCCCGTCAGAGGGGACTCGAATCGCAATTAGCTCGGTGGTCTGGAATTTATTTGAGGTCAGGAGCTCTTTGGCAAGTGACTCGACGGCGGCGGGTTCAGTTCGGTCAGAGATTCCAACTAATATTGTCTTAGCACTGATAACAATAATGTCTCCGCCTTCGATATGGTAACTACTCCTGTTCAAATCACATACTGGAGTTTCTCCCATGATCTTGTGGTGGGTGAATATCTGCCGGTATAAGGCGACCTCACGATCACGCTCAGGCCAATACATATGATTTAGGATGATGCCGTCTCCGACTACCACAGCAGGATCACGAGTGAAAAAAAGCGTGTTGAGGGGATTGACCAAGAGCGAGGCGGGATCAAATTGCTCGTGCACGAGCGCCCGTAGTGTTTCCGACTGGTTTGAACATAGCTCAGTGTCTCCAAAGCGAATGCCGTTAAGTACTATATTCACCAATTCCTGGGTGTTATTAGCGTTCTCAAACAACTGGGTTATTGTCTCGAGGAACTCTCTACCTGTTGCCCCGCTGCAACGGAGGTAGTCATCAATAAAATATTTAAGTGATTGGGGCTCAGTTTCAAGTGAGTCTTCGAGAAGGTCCCTAATTTCAATGGTTTCTACGCCATGCTTCTCAAGCAATTGAACCATGGAATCGTGCTCATACATTGCTTTGTCGAGGTCAAAACGACCGCTCCATTTTCGCAGGGAGAAAACTTGGCTGAAGTCGGCATCAGGGTAGTTTTGTGTTTCAGCTCCTGGTCGATGGACAAGTACAGCTTTTAAATGACCGATTTCATTTGTTACGTGTATGCCTTGCATGTCTGTCTCCTGTCCTGCTGGTTTTTATATAAGGCTAAGGCAGGTTCCTTGTTGTGTTGCGGAAAAGTTAAAAGACGTATGTAATTGACAAATAACATCAATTTTAATAATCAGATTGATTAATAACGTCACTTTAGCTGCCGTTCATAGGTGAAAAGCGACACGATGGCGATGGTTGGCCGACCACCGCTGAGCAACCTCATACATTTATGGTGCCAGCTGGATAGATGGGAAAAGGAATGAAGGAGGAGATATGGCAGCGGAAAGTTCGAAAGGCATCAAGCAGTTCAAGGTCCCGCACGTATATGCGATCATCTTTGCACTTATGGTCATCTTCGCTGTTCTCACGTGGATTGTTCCCTCTGGGTCCTATCAGCGTCAGGAGGTGAACGGTCGTGAAGTCACTGTCGCAGGTACGTATGAGCAGAGTGAAAAGACATATATTGACGAGGAAACCGGGGATGAAGTAGATCTCAGACAAGGCGTCTTCGATGTTCTTCAGGCTCCAACGCGAGGTATACAAGAGGCAATTGAGGTCGTTGCGTTCATCTTGATTGTGGGCGGTTCGTTTCAGGTTATTACTAAAACGGGCGCTATCACGAGCGGAATGGGTCGTGTCGTTCGCCGCTTTAAGAACAAAGACATTCTAATTATTCCTATTGCGATGGTTCTCTTTGCATTGGGCGGAACGAGCTTTGGCATGGCGGAAGAAACTCTCCCGTTCTTTGCGATCTTCATGCCAATTATGATGGCTATGGGCTTCGACTCGATGACGGCGTTCATGGTCGTGTTCGTTGGAGCGCGCACGGGTTACATCGCCTCAACGATTAATCCGTTTAATGTTCTCATTGCGCAAGGTATTCTTGGTATTCAGGGCAACCCCCAGCTGTGGCTGCGTATGATTGCCTGGGTTGTTTTGACCGCCGTTGCAATTACTTGGGTTGTCCTCTATGCACGAAGGGTAAAGAAGAACCCTGAGTCATCGATCACATTTGAGGATGATATCGCCAAGAAAGTCGAGTTCGCTGCCGATGAATCTGCCCTTGATGCGGAATTTACGGGTCGTCAAAAAGGCGTGCTTGCGGTATTTATCGCTGGAATGTGCCTTATCATCTGGGGACTTGTGACCCAGGGCTGGTATATGAACGAGATTTCTGCGGTCTTTTTGGCCATGGGCCTGTTGGCTGGTGTTATTGCGGGCTTTAGTCAGGACGTCATCGCTCAGGAATTTGTTGCGGGTATCGCTGACTTTGCTTTCTCGGCAATTGTCGTTGGACTTGCGCGTGGCATCCTTGTCATTGCCTCTGACGGCATGATCATCGATACCATCCTCAATGCGCTCGCCACTGGTCTGGGCGGCATCCCGGCGGTTCTCTTTACTACGCTTCTTTATGCGGTTGAGAACCTCCTGGCGATTCTGGTTCCCAGCTCATCTGGCCTTGCAGCACTGACCGCTCCCATTTTTGGACCTTTGACCGAACTCATGGGCCTTAATCCCGAGGCTGCCGTGTGGGCTCTCTCCATGGGTAGCGCGACGATGTCTTTGATCTGTCCTACTAGCGCCATTCTTGTAGCGGGTTTGGGCGTGTGCAAGATCAAGCTTGGCCAGTGGTGGAAGACCGTTTGGAAATTCTTCTTGGTCGTGTCGCTCATCAATATCGTATTCGTAGCAATCTCGGGACTTATTGCCCTGTAGGTTTCATAGCTGAAATGGAGTAACAGGAATGTCTAAAGGACTGAATGTACACAGCGAGATTGGTAAGCTCAAGAAAGTTGTGCTTCACCGCCCCGGTCGTGACCTTGTGAACGTAAAGGCAGAAGAGTTCGAGGATGTCTGGATTCACGACTGTTTCTATCTTGATGTGGCTCAAAAGGAGCATGATGCCTTTGCGGATCTGCTGAGGAGCGAAGGTGTTGAGGTTCTCTATATGGAGAAACTCGTTGCTGAAGCGTTGGATGCATGCCCCTCGGCTCGCGCTGAGTTTACCGATACATTTATGGCTGAGAGCGGGATCGTCAATCCTATGCTTGAGCAGGCTGTTCGTGAAAAGCTCGATGCTATTTCAGATTCGTATCAGTTTGTACTTGAGGCTATGGGGGGGTATCGTTATCGTGACCTTGAGCTGCCTCGCGTTTCGACTACGCTTAGTATGATGGATAATGAGGATGCGAAGCCCGATGATTTGGTGTTGAAGCCTCTTCCGAGTTCATATTTCTCTCGCGATCCTCTTGCTTCCGTGGGCAAAGGCGTTCTGCTTCACCATATGTATTGGAAACAGCGAGATCGTGAAGTGCCCTTCTATGAAGCGATTTTCAAATACCATCCCGATTATGCAGGGACTCCGATTTGGTACGACCATAAGAATCCCTGGCATATCGAGGGCGGTGATGTGCTTAACATTAACGCTCATACCTTGGCTATTGGAATTAGCCAGCGAACTGAGGCGGCTGCGATTGAGGAACTTGCAAAGAATTTGTTCTGGGGATCTGGGAGTTCTGAGATCGATACCGTTTACGCTATTAAAATCCCCAACGGCTATGCTTACATGCATCTTGACACCGTTTGCACCATGGTGGATTTCGATAAGTTCACAGTTTATCCCGGTATTTTTGAGACCCTTCGTGTTTATCGTCTGACTCGTGGTGACTCTGAGGGAATGGTCGCTGTTCAAGAGATTGATGACACGCTTGAACATATTCTTGAAATGGCTACTGGCGTGGAGAAGGTGCAGCTTATTGAGTGCGGTGCCGGCGATATGGTTGAGGCATCTCGCGAGCAGTGGAACGACGGGTCGAACACTCTTGCCGTTGCTCCTGGTAAAGTCTGTGTTTACGAGCGCAATGTTGTCACAAATGATGAGCTCTACAAGAACGGTTTGGAACTATTGGTCGTTCCCTCCGAGGAACTGTCCCGCGGTCGTGGCGGCCCGCGCTGCATGAGCATGCCCTTCTGGCGCGAAGATATTTAGTTGCAAATCCACTGTGATAGGAGATGGCGAATATGGGTGTTAATATCGCTGGGCGCAGTTTTCTGAAGCTGCTTGATTACACGACGGAAGAGATTGAGTATCTGCTTGAGCTTTCTGCTAACTTCAAAAGCATGAAGCGTGCCGGTGTTCCGCATAAATACCTTGAAGGCAAGAATATTGTTTTGCTATTTGAGAAGACTTCCACGCGTACTCGCTGCGCCTTCGAAGTTGGTGCACTTGACCTTGGTATGGGCGTAACTTATTTGGATCCGGGCTCGTCCCAGATGGGCAAAAAGGAGTCGATTGAGGACACGGCTCGCGTCCTTGGCCGCATGTATGACGGAATTGAATACCGCGGCTTTGAACAGGCGAAGGTTGAGGAGCTTGCTGCAAAAGCTGGGGTTCCCGTTTGGAATGGGCTGACTACTGAATTTCACCCGACTCAAGTGCTTGCCGATATTCTGACCATGCGTGAAGAGTTTGGAGAGATTAAGGGCAGGAAACTTACATTTTTTGGTAAGGCGGCCGGAAACGTCGCCGATTCGCTCATGGTCATTTGCGCTAAGCTCGGCATTAACTACTGTTCTTGCGGCCCAATCGGGGGAAATTCGGAGGGGGCTACATCCTATGATCCTGAACTCCTTGCAGAATGTAGTCGTATTGCGGCCGAGCATGGATCGACGATTACCATTACAGAAGATATTGAGGAAGGCGCTCGTGATGCCGATGTAATTTACACGGATGTTTGGGTTGGCATGGGTCAGCCCGCAGAGCTGTGGGAAAGCCGCATTAAGCTCATGTCGCCGTATCGTGTGACCGCTGAGGTGATGTCTATGGCAAAGCCCGAGGCGATTTTCCTCCACTGCCTTCCGAGCTTCCACGATACTAATACTACTGTTGGTGCCGAAATTGCTGAGAAGTTTGGAGTTGCCGAAATGGAAGTCACGGACGAGGTTTTTGAGTCCGATAAGTCTCGTGTTTTCCAAGAAGCGGAGAATCGCATGCATACGATTAAGGCGGTGATGTACGCAACGCTTAAGTAGCGGGGCGTTGAGAAAACAGTCGCAAATCTGTTTGCCATACTATATTTCTCTCAACAAGCTGATAGGATACAGGGGAGAATGATGCGCGCGTCAGTCGATTTTTTCGACTGACGCGCTTTGTGAAAGAGGCAAAGATGCGTACCGATGATTTTGACTACAACCTTCCTGAGGAACTGATTGCCCAGGCTCCTGCCGAGCCGCGCGACTCCTGCCGCCTGCTGGTGGTGGATCGCAAAGGCTCCCAGGCGGGGAAGCCGCTGGAGCACGGCGGTACCGTTGAGCACCGCATCTTCCGCGACATCATCGACTATATCGAGCCGGGCGATGTGCTCGTCATCAACAAGACGCGTGTGATGCCGGCCCGCCTGATCGGTCGCAAAGCCGGCTCGGGTGGCGTGGTCGAGACGCTGCTGCTCAAGCGCCGTGAGGATGTTGACCCGCTGGGCCACGTTTGGGAGTGCCTGGTCAAGCCGGGTAAGCGCCTGAAGCCCGGTGCTCAGATTGAGTATCGCGCCGGTGGCGCCCATGCGCCCGAGGGGGCTCCCGTGGTGCTGACGGCCGAGGTCATCGACTTTGTCACCGATAGCCGCGGAGGCCGTCTGGTGCGCTTTGAGCCGGCCGGCTGCAATGCCGCCGGCGAGCCGCGCACGCTCGACGAGGCCATTCATGCTGCCGGTCACGT
Organism: uncultured Collinsella sp.; assembly: GCA_900543945.1. Lineage (GTDB taxonomy): Bacteria > Actinomycetota > Coriobacteriia > Coriobacteriales > Coriobacteriaceae > Collinsella. Next base: position 9,281 of record UQTN01000076.1, read on the forward strand.
GCCGCTGCCGCCCTACATTACCGATTACGAGGGCGATCCCGAGAAGTACCAGACCGTCTACGCCATGAAGGAGGAGCACTCGGCTGCCGCTCCCACGGCGGGTCTGCACTTTACGCCCGAGCTTATGGCTGCCATCGAGGCCAAGGGTGCCAAGTTTGCCGCCGTCGAACTCGAGGTGGGCATCGATACCTTCCGTCTGGTGGAGGAGGACGACCCCACGCAGCACGTGATGCACACCGAGCGCTACCACGTGTCGCAGGAGGTTGTCGACGCCGTGCATAAGGCTAAGGCCGAGGGACACCGCGTGATTGCTGTCGGTACCACCGCAGTGCGCTCGCTCGAGAGCGCCTTTGACGCTGAGGCACCGGTGTCCGATCCGGCCGTGACGGCGCGCTTTTTTGAGGGCCGCGAGGACGGGGCCGATACACTTGGCCGCGGTGACATCGTGGTGCGCGAGAACGCCACGACGCAGCTCTACCTTATGCCCGGCTCGACCTATCACGTGGTCGACGCGCTGATCACAAACTTCCACGTGCCGCGCTCCACGCTCATGATGCTCGTGAGCGCGCTTGCCACCCGCGACCAGATCATGGATGCCTACGCCGCTGCTATCGAAGAGCGCTACCGCTTCTTCAGCTTTGGCGACGCGATGCTCATTTTGTAGGTTACGGCGTTTTACAAACGACGTAACCGGCCGACGCTGCAAATCCGCCAGAGCGGCAATCTGACGTTCAATCGTCGGGCATGACCAGAAGGTCAATGCCCTCCTCTTTCACGTCACCTTGCTCGCTTAGGGGCGTTTTCGCTGAC
>UQTN01000077.1 GCA_900543945.1 uncultured Collinsella sp.
ATGACCAGAAGGTCAATGCCGCCTTGTTTCAAGGCACCTTGCTCGCTCTGGCGGGCTTTCGCTGTCCGCGCCAAAACATCGGCGTTGTTATGGGTAGTCGTTGGGGACGTTCTTAAATGACTAGTCGTTGGGGAATGTGGCACTTGGGGACGTTCCTTTTAATATGAGCAGGACATTGTCAAGAGGCAAAATCGGGCCTGGCCCCAACGATATGGGGTCAGGCCCTCTCCCTATATCAACCCGTCCGCGGCGACCTCGGCGTGTCTTACCGACGCTCGTCTTTGCAGTTTAATATCCGCCCGTGGCGATCTCTCGCTGGGCAATCCGTTGCTACGGCTGAGGCTTCTACGTCGAACCGACAGTCTGTGCACGCGTGTGGCGCCCTGGGCGCTCGCAGAAAAGGGACCTGAGGTTCGCCTCAACGGCTTCGGATCGAACCGCTTCCGGGGTGACTGGCTTATGTGCGGGGGACCGCCCCCTATGCCTCCTCGGCCATGAGGCCGACCGCCCATACCCAGCAGGCGAGCTCGCGCGCCGTGGCCACGTTCGCCTTGTTGCCGTGGCCCCCGCGCGCGAGCAGTGCCTCCCGCCTGTCGACCAGCCTCCGCACTCCCTTGGCGGCATGCCTCCGGGCGCCCCGGTCCGGGGCCTGGCCCTTGGCGAGGTCCTTCGGCCGCCCGGAGCATGTCATGTAGTGCCATGCGGCCTCGACCAGCGTCTTTCTCAGGTGCTTGTTGCCGGCCTTGGTGATCGCGCCCCTGCGGTCGCTCTCCCCGCTGGAGTGCTCGGAGGGCGTCAGGCCGACCCACGCGGCGAACGAGCGGGCGTTCCTGAACCTGGAGAACTCGCCGGCCTCGAACACGAGGTCGGCGGCGGAAGCGGTGTCGACGCCCTTGAGGCAGCGGAGGGAGTCGACCCTCCTCCTCCACCTGGGCTTGCGGGCCTCGGCCCCGACGAGCCCCTCGAGTCTCGACTTCTCCTCCGCCGCCCGCCTGACCGCGTCGACGTAGTAGGCGAGCACCTCCTCGTCGGCCCCCTCCGTGAACCTTATCGACTCGATCCAGGACCAGTGGGCCCGGGTCCAGTTGCCCTTCCTGCGGCCGGTGGGCGTCCTCTCGTCGAAGACGAGCCCGTGCCTGAGCAGGAACTTGGAGAGCCGCTGCTTCGAGCGCGAGAGGTCGTCCCTCGCGTCCTCGAGCGCCCTGGTCAGGTCGCGGGCGGCCTCGCACTCGTCGTCGGGGACCCACACCTCGACCACGTTGCCGACCGACAGCATGCGGGCGAGGAACTCGGCGTCGTTGCGGTCGTTCTTCCTGCGCCTGTCCGCGCTGGGCTTGATCATCTTCGAGACGGCGCCGACCACGCAGTCGACCCCCAGGCCGGAGAGCCTCTTCTGCAGGTCGAACCCCGTGACCCCGGACTCGTACACGCACCTGGCCCCGGGGTCCACGGACCGGACCCACGCCGCGACGGCCCCGGCGTCGTAGCCGAAGGTCGCGCAGCGCACCTCCCCGGTCATGACGTCGAGGGAGACGGCCTTTATCGAGCGGGCGTGGACGTCGAGGCCGACGAAGGTGGTAGTATCGAGCATGGGAGCCCCTTCCATGAATGCGGCGTGGCCGCCACGGCTGGATTAGACACTCACCATTGTCGGCCTAATCCGCGGTCCTTCATGCAGCAGGGGCTCCCAATGTTTTTATGTCCTGCTCATATCGTCTCTGCCGGCAGTTTGGGACATTCCTTGCACCATTAGTCGTTGGGGACGTTCTTGTTTGACTGGTCGTTTAAGAACGCCCCCGATGACTATTCGGATTGTTAATTTGTGCGGGTTGTGGTTTTGCGACCTGCTGAAATTTGAGATACTGTACAACTGTACGTTAACTAATCTTCGTAGTATATTGCTACCCGCAAAACTCAATACCATTGTGCTTCGAGACGCTAAAGCGCCTACGTACAATGGTTGTTGATAGTACGATTTGATTCAACGACAGGATGGATGGTCCAAGCGTGAGTCTCGGCAGCAAACTATCCGATGCAAAGGTCTCCTTTGCGATATTCAAGCGCGACATTAAGCGACTGCTTGTGAACCCCGTCGCCTTGGTGGTTACCCTGGGCGTGTGCGTTATCCCCTCGCTGTACGCTTGGTACAACATCGTGGCTAACTGGGATCCATATGGAAACACCCAGGGCATTAAAATCGCTATCGCCAACAACGATCAGGGCACCCAGAACGACCTAGTGGGCGAGCTCAATGCGGGCGATAAGGTGGTCGACCAGCTCAAGGAAAACGATCAGCTGGGCTGGACCTTCGTCGACTCGGCTGCCGATGCCAAAGAGGGTGTCGAGAGCGGGGAATACTACGCGGCGATCGTAATCCCCAAGAACTTCTCCGACAATCTTGTCTCGATGCTCGATGGCAATTACCATCAGCCGAAGCTCACCTATTACGTCAATGAGAAGAAGAGCGCCATTGCGCCCAAGGTCACCGATACCGGTGCCAACACCATCGAGGAGCAGATCAACTCGGAGTTTGTCTCCACGGTGGGCGAGACCGTAGCGGGCATCGCCAAGGATGCCGGCATCGACCTTAAAGACAAGGCAACCCAGACCCAGGATTCACTGGCGGGCTCGGTGTCCGAGGCGTCTGATACCCTGGGCGAAGTACGTGATTCCATCGGCGACATGAACACCGCCATCGACAAGACAAGCAGCTCGATTGCTTCGGCCGATGCCGCGCTGGCGGGCCTGCAGGGGCAGGCGCCCTCTCTAACGCAGGCGATCTCCCAGGGCAACGACCTGCTGGGCGAGGCTCGCGCCACGGCGGGCAAGTCCATCACCTCGCTTTCCAAGGCGCTCTCGGAAGGTAGCCTTGCGCTCACTAAGACGTCAGCCTCCGCGAACGCTGCGATTGGCAAGCTGACGGGTACGGTCACATCTACGACCACCCGCATTGACAACTCGCTCGAGTCTCTCCAGGCGACGATCGATCACAATAAGGCCGTTATCGGGCACTTGGAGATTCTCGTCAATGACACGTCGACAGGTTCCGAGGAAATTGACGCGCGCATTGTATCGACCATCGATTCGCTTCGCGAGCAAAACCAGAAGCTGCAGAGCATCAAGGATGGCCTTTCTGCACAGTCGAGCGCCATGGCAAACGACGCTACGGCAATCTCGAACGCGAGCAACGCACTCAACGCGGCAATTCAGACCGGTACGGCTAACCTCGGTCGGGCGCAGACCGATCTGGGGCAGAACGCGCTGCCGAAGGCTTCGAGCGCGCTTGACTCCTTTGCCGCCGTTTCGGGCGATTTGACCGGCATTGTGTCGGGTGTGACCCCCACGATAGCGAGCGCGCGCGGCACGCTGGCGCAGCTCGACGCCACGCTCAAGCAGGCAAAGACCACGCTGTCCCAAACCGACGCCTCCCTTGCCAAGGTTCAGGACAAGCTCGCGACCGCCGCCAATGACATTGCGGCGCTGCAGACCTCTGAGTCTATGGGCGAGTTAGCCGACCTCATGGACGTCGACGTCAATGACGTGGCAGATTTCATGGCATCTCCGGTTGAGCTGACATCCAAGTCAATCTATCCGGTCAAGAGCTTTGGCTCGGGCATCGCGCCCTTCTACACCAATCTGGCGCTGTGGGTAGGCGGCTATGTGCTCATCGCTATCTACAAACTCGAGGTCGACCGCGAGGGCATCGGTAGCTTTACGGCGCGTCAGGGCTACTTTGGCCGCTGGCTGCTGCTGGTGATCCTGGGCGCGTTCCAGGCCATCATTGTTACGGTGGGAGATCTGGTCATTGGCGTACAGTGCGTTAACCCGCTGCTGTTCGTGCTGGGCGGCATCGCTATCTCGTTCACCTACGTCAACATCATCTATGCGCTGTCCACCACCTTTAAGCATATCGGTAAAGCCATTGGTGTCATCCTCGTCATTGTGCAGATCCCGGGTTCGTCGGGCATGTATCCCATTGAGATGATGCCCGGTTTCTTCCAGTGGTTGCACCCGTTGCTGCCCTTTACCTACGGCATCAATCTGCTGCGCGAGACGGTCGGCGGCATGTACTCGTTCAACTACCTGTTTAACTTGTGCATTCTGGGCGTGTTCTTGATCGTGGCGCTCTTTATCGGTCTGCAGCTGCGTCCGCTGCTGCTCAACCTCAATCTGCTCTTTGATAAGCAGCTTTCTACGACGGGTCTGATGATCTGCGAGTCCAATGACCTGCCGCGCCAGCGCTACTCGCTGCGCACAGCCATGCGTGTCATGCTCGATTCCGATTCGTACCGTCGCGAACTGCTCGATCATGCGGTCGCCTTTGAACATCGCTACCCGTACTACATCAAGGGCGGTTTTGCCGCCGTGGTGGGCGTTCAGGTCCTGCTCTTTGTCCTGTCGACGGTTCTCGATATCGACAATAACGGCAAGATTATCCTGCTGGTCATTTGGATCATCTCGGTTATTGCCATCTGCGGCTGGCTTATCAATATCGAATATATCCGCGCGAGCCTCAATACCCAGATGCGTATCTCGGCGCTTTCGGACGAGGACCTTCGCCGCGAGATGCGCGAGCACACGGCTGCCATCCCTGCCGCCCGTCGCATGTTTGGTCTCAACGCCAGCGAGCGTGGCGCCAAGGGAGGCGAACAGCCTACGAGCCGTCTGTCGCATATTGGTGCGCATCGTAAATCTCAGGGCAGCGACAGCACAGCTACAAATGATGGAGATACCACCCTGCTTGGCAAGCACTCTAAAGGAGGTGAGGCATAAATGAAGAACATCCTGCACCTGTTTAAGCGTGATGTCCAAAACGTGTCTCGCTCCGTGATCGGCATGGTCGTCGTGATGGGCCTCATTATCGTGCCGTGCCTGTACGCGTGGTTTAACATCGCCGGCAGCTGGGATCCGTACGGCAATACCGGCAACCTTAAGATTGCAGTGGTCAACACCGATGAGGGCTACGAGAGCGACCTGATTCCCGTCGAGATCAACGTGGGCGAAAACGTGACGGCGACCCTGCGCGGTAACGAGAACTTTGACTGGGTTGTCCTCAACGACCGCGATAAGGCGATTGAGGGCGTTAAGTCGGGCACATACTATGCCGCCGTCGTTATCCCCAAGACGTTTAGCGCCGACATGATGACGCTTTTCTCGACCAACGTGAAGCACGCCGACATCGAGTTCTACGAAAACCAGAAGGCTAACGCCATCGCCCAGATCGTGACCGAAAAGGGTTCGAGCGCCGTCCAGAGCCAGGTGAATGAGACCTTTACCAAGACCATCACGACCATCGGCCTTAAGACCGTGTCCAGCCTGCTCGATTACATGAGCACCGATCAGGTCAGCAGCTTTATCGCCAACCTGTCCTCGACACTGGGCGATTCGGTCGAGGACCTGCAGGACGTTCAAGCCAACGCGACTTCGCTGGCGGGCATTTTGAGCTCGACCTCCGATTCGTTGACGTCGGCGAGCGGTATGCTCCAGCAGACGGGTAAGGTCGATGAATCTACCAAGCAGTTGATGGAGCACGCCGAGAGCGGCATTAGTGATTCCAAGGAAGCACTCAAGGCCGCCAACGACGCCATCAACGCCGCGATTGACGGAAGTGCGGGCTCGTTTGACAACGTGTCCGCCGAGCTCGCGAAGGCTTTCGGCGCCGCAAACCAGCATGTCAACGTTACGGTGACCCAGCTCAACGAAGCCGCGTCGGCACTCGAATCGCGCGCCAAGGAAATCGACGACACGGCCGACCAGCTCCGCAGCTTTGCCGATCAGGTGAGTGACGAAAAGCTCCAGGACAGCCTCAAGTCTGTGGCTACATCGCTGGGCAGGATCGCGACGGAGTATCGTAACAATGCCAACGACCTGAGGGCAACCGCAAAGTCCCTTTCCGACAGCATGGCAGAGGTCAACAGCACGCGTGCCGAGGTCGACCAGGCCATCGCCGATGCCAAGGCGGGCATCTCGGGCGCTAAGTCCGACTACGATTCCACGTTCTCGGTCAAGGCCAAGGAGCTCAAGAAAACTATTTCGGGCGTTCTGGATTCGCTCGACGGCATCTCGGGCGACCTGGATAGCGCTGTTGCCGGCCTGACCGACGCATCCGGTTCGCTGGCAAAGGGTCTCTCCAAGGCCGCAAAGCTGGTCAACAAGGCTTCCGATCAGCTGGGCGAGGCGTCGGACAAGATCAGCGCGTTCAAGGACGAGCTCGACGGCGCCCTGATGTCGGGTGACCTGGCGACGATCAAGACGATGATCGGCAACGACCCCGAGGGCCTGGCCGTGTCGCTTTCCGGCCCCGTTGCGCTCGACCGCAAGCCGGTCTATCCGATCCGCAACTACGGTTCGGCCATGGCGCCGTTCTATACGATTCTGTCGCTCTGGGTCGGCTCGATCGTACTGGCGGCCATGATGAAGGTCTCGGTCGACGACGAGCTCATCAACGAGCTCATCCCCGTACGCCTGCACGAGATCTATCTGGGCCGTTACCTGTTCTTTGGCGGTTTGGCCCTGCTGCAGGCAACGCTCGTGTGCGCGGGCGACATCCTGTTCTTTGGCATTCAGTGCGACAACCCGCTGCAGTTTGTGCTGGCGGGCTGGGTCGCGAGTCTCGTGTTCTCCAATATCGTCTACACGCTTACGGTTTCGTTTGGCGATATCGGCAAGGCGCTCGCTGTCGTGCTGTTGGTCATGCAGGTCGGCGGTTCGGGCGGCACGTTCCCCATCGAGATGACCGGCCCCGTGTTCCAGGCGATCTATCCGTTCCTGCCGTTTACTCACGGCATCAACGCCATGCATGCCGCCATGGCTGGCGCCTACCATATGGAGTACTGGGTTGAGCTGGGTATTCTGGCGAGCTATCTGATTCCGTCGCTGGCCCTGGGCGTCGTCTTCCGCCGTCCGGTCATCAAAGCCAACGACTGGATTATCGAAAAGCTGGAGTCGACCAAATTGATTTAATACAGCAACGTAAACGCCGTCGGAACATCGAGGATTTCTGTTCCGACGCTTTAGTTGAGTGAATTGCATGGGCTGCTTGGTTGTTGCTACAGTAGCGGGGCGTGCCGGGGGTCCGGTGCGCCCTGTTTTTATTTGACCATGAGGCGGCATGCGGTCACGCGCGTGCGGACACCACGCCCAGATTGAGCGCGAGGATGCCCTATGCCCCAGCATGTCACTGACAATATCGAAATGATGCCCGATGGCCCTGTGGCTCGCGAGGACCTGGGTGCGGGCGGCACCTCCCGTGGTGCCGGTGCTCGTTCGCCGTTGTTCTGGAAAGTTCTACTGCTTTCGGTGGCGATTATCTGGGGTTACTCCTTTACCACTATGAAGGACGCGCTCGACACCATTCCGGTGTTTGAACTGCTCTACGTGCGCTTTCTGCCTGCGGCGTTGGTCATGTTTGTCATCTTCCACAAGCGCATCATCGCGCACCTCAACGCCCGCAATCTTATCGTCGGACTTGGAATGGGCACACTTATGTGGGCCGCCTACGTCCTGCAGACGGTCGGTCTGGCGCACACCACGGCGGGCAAGAACGCGTTTTTGACGGGTACGTACTGCATCCTCGTGCCCTTTGCGAGCTATTTTCTGAGCGGCGAAAAACTCACCCGCTATAATCTGGGCGCGGCACTGCTGTGCTTGGCGGGCATTGGCCTGGTGGCGCTTGATAGCGTCGAGTTCAACATCGGCGATGCCATTACGCTGGGCGGCGCGGTTTTCTTCGCCATCCAGATGGCGGTGACCGCCAAGTACGGTCGCAAAATGGACATCAACGTCATCACGTTTTGGATGTTTGTGGGCAATGGCGTGCTGAGCCTGATCTCGTCGCTGCTATTCGAGACCCAGGCGCCTCTGTCCGTGTGGACGCCGAATTTTATCTGTGTGATGGCGTTTCTCTCGGTGGGCTGCACATGCGTGGCTCTGCTCATCCAAAACGTCGGCCTGGCGCATGTCCCGGCTTCGACGGGCTCGCTGCTCCTTTCGATGGAGTCGCCTTCGGGCGTGTTGTTTTCGGTGCTGCTGATGGGGGAGGCGCTCACCTCGCGCCTGCTCGCCGGCTTTGTGCTTATCTTCCTGTCGATTGTCTTGAGCGAGACTCACTTCGATTTTTTGCGTCGAAAGCCGCGCCCGCAATTGTAAACAACTTGTTGCGCCGCCCTCCTGGGGCGGCATTTTTTATGCCTCGCCCTTAAAGTTATACCTTGCGCTTTACGCTATCAAAGTGCTTACTGCAAAAACGTTACTGGAGGGCATTTATGGCACCAGCTCAGTCCGATCTTCAACCGCAATCAGCGCCCAAGGCCACCGCGGCGGCGCAGGCCGCTATCGGTGACGGTCTTGTTGCAGAAGCTCAGGCGTTTGCCAACGAGCTTGCCGCATGGCGCCACGATCTCCATCAAACGCCTGAGCTCGGTAACAACCTTCCGCAGACGTCCGCCTTTATCCAGGCGCGTCTGGACGAGATGGATATTCCCTATGCCGTGCTTGTTGACGGCACCTGTGTCGTTGGCCTAATCGGTGCCGGCGCGGCAGCTGCTGCTCGGGGTAACGGTACGTGCACGGACAAACAGGCCGGTACGGTCATCATGCTCCGTGGCGACATGGATGCCCTGCCTGTTGCTGAAGAGTCAGGCGAGCCTTTCGCCTCTACGAACGGCTGCATGCACGCATGCGGACACGATATGCACGCGACGGCGCTGCTTGGTGCGGCGCGCCTGCTCAAGGCCCGCGAGTCCGAGCTTGTCGACGCCAACGCCACGATTAAGTTGCTGTTCCAACCGGGCGAGGAAACTTTTGAGGGTGCCCGCGCCGCCATCGCCGACGGTCTGCTGCAGAACCCGCGTCCCCAGGCCGCCTTCGCCATGCACGTTAACAGCCAATCGCCGCTTGGCCTGGTGCTCTACGGCAGCCCGGCGCTCTCGGGCGTGTACGGTTTTCGCATCACGCTTCAGGGCAAGGGCGGCCATGGCTCGAGCCCCGAGATCTGCATCGACCCCATCACGGCCGGCGTGCATGTGCACCTGGCGCTTCAGGAGCTTATCTCCCGTGAGGTGCCGGCGGCCAAGGAGGTCGCGCTTACCGTGGGTAAGTTCGCTGGCGGCTTGGCGGCCAACGTCATCCCCGACACCTGCGTGCTCGAGGGAACGTTGCGCGGCTTCGACGTCGAGCTCATGGAGCACCTCAAGACCCGCATCGCCGAGGTCGTCAACGGTGTGGCCGCAACGTATCGCACGCCGGCGACTATCGAGACGCTTTCGGATGTTCCGCCGCTGGTACTCGACGACGGCATGACGCAGGCGTCGCTTGGCTACGTGGGCGCGGTGCTGCCCAAGTCCGCCTTCCTGCCGCTGTTCCACGCCATGGCGAGCGAGGACTTCGCGTTGATCTCGAGCGAGATCCCGAGTGCGTACTTTACCGTGGGCGCTGCCGTGACTGATACGGACGAGCATTTTGCTCAGCATCATCCCAAGGCACGTTTTAGCGATGCCGAGCTTCCCCTTGGCGCCGCGGCTTATGCCGCCGTCGCTTTGGGCTACATCGCCGACCACCGGTAGCACCCAATCTTGCTACTCGTTTGTTTAAAAAAGGAACAGCATGTCTCAGCAACGTAAGCTCTTCCCCGGCTGGCTCGTGGTGGCCTCTGGCTTCGTGATCATGGCCACGTGCTACACGATTTTCGTCAACTGCATGAGCCTGTTCCAGCCGTTGATCGTCAGCGACCTGGGCATTTCCCTTGCGCAGTACACCATCTCCAACGCTCACGATCGCTGCGTCTAAGCAGTTTGGCATGGCCGACCTGGGTAAGGTCACGGGCACCATTACCTCGCTCGAGATGGTTGGCGGCACGGTGGGCGCCATCGTCTCGGGAATACTGTTCGATGCCACGGGCTCCTTTGCGAGCACCTGGATTGTGTGCCTGGCATGCTCCGTTGTCATGCTCGTGTTCCTGCTGGCATCCGAGTCCATCGCCGCCAAGCTGCGCGCGAGCGTGGCGGGGGAGTAGACGTCCGTCGCTCTTTTCTATTTGCCCCGTTCTATCCGTGGCTGCCCTGGAGGTCGAATAGATGCTCG
>UQTN01000078.1 GCA_900543945.1 uncultured Collinsella sp.
CCTCCATGGCGGTATTGCACAACTCGCCGTGAATCACCAGGCCGCAGCAGATGATGACCGTAGCCCACTCGGCAATATCGAGCCCCACGATGCAGCCGGCGATGACGGTGAACACGCCCGCCACGAGCATAACCTTGATATTGCGCTCGGTCTTGACGGCGGTAACGAAGCCCTCCATGGCGTATGAGAACGACTTTAAAAAGGACGGATGGTCCTTGTTCGATCCGGGAATCATAGACGGCTCCTAGTCGTGGGCGTGGTTGGTGATAGGGCCGACGTGGACCAGCTTGGGGTCCTCGCCGCGCTCGAGCGCCAGATCGCGCAGGATGGAATCCTCGCGGGCCTCCATAACCTCGGCCTCGTCGTCCTCGATATGGTCATACCCCAGCAGGTGCAGCATGCCATGCACGAGCATCAGGCGACATTCGTCGGCAGGACTATTGCCAAAGCCGGGGGCCTGGCGGGCAATAACCTGCGGCGCCAGGATAATATCGCCGAGCTCGAGCGTCTCGTCGGTGGGAATGTCCTCGTCAAAGGCCGAGTCGCATTCAAACGAGAGCACGTCGGTCGTGCGATCGACGCCACGCCACTCAAGGTTGAGCTCGTGCATCTCGTCCTCATCGACATACGAAAGGGAAATCTCGACCTCACGCTCAACACCCTCGGCGGCAAGCACAACTGAGCAGATGTGCTCCACCTCTTGCGCGTCGAGCAGCGTATCGAGCTCGGCATCGTTGCTGATCAATACACTCAACGGGACTCCTTTCGGTCGCGCGAGCGCTGCTCACGCACGTCATCATAAGCATCATATGCCTCGACGATACGACCCACTAGGGCATGACGCACCACGTCGGCACGCTCGAGGTGAGAAAATGCCACATCGTCGACACGGCCCAAAATCTTCTCGACATCCGCCAAGCCGCCACGACGACCTACCAGGTCGCGCTGGCTCAGGTCGCCGGTAATCACGAACTTGGAGTTGAAGCCCAGGCGTGTCAGGAACATCTTCATCTGCTCGGGCGTCGTGTTTTGTGCCTCATCGAGCACCACAAAGGCATCACTCAGCGTACGACCGCGCATGTAGGCAAGCGGGGCGATCTCGATCACACCACGCTCCATACGCTCGTCGGTACGCTCACGATCCATCATGTCAAAAAGGGCATCGTAGAGCGGACGCATGTAGGGATCGATCTTTTCCTCGAGGGTACCGGGCAAAAATCCCAGGTTCTCCCCCGCCTCAACAACGGGGCGCGTCAAGATCAAGCGGCCCACCTCGTGGCGCTTGAGCGCAGCGACGGCGAGCGCCATGGCCAGATAGGTCTTACCGGTACCGGCAGGACCCAAACCAAAGGTGATGGTATGCGAACGGATAGCATCCACATAGCGCTTTTGCCCGAGCGTCTTGGGGCGAATGGCACGGCCGCGGTATGAAAGCAGCACGTCATCGCGAAGCAATGTGGCCTCATGCTCGCCGTCGCGCAAGACGGCCAGGCAACGCGAGACATCGTCGGCAGAAAGGGTACGGCCGGCCGCCGCCTCGCGAAAAGCATGTTCGAAAAAGCGAGCCACGAGCTCGACCTCGTCCGGGTCGCCGCTCACGGAGATCCTATCGCCACGGGCGACCACGTGAGCGCGAACCAAGCTCTCGAGCGCACGAAGGACGCCGTCGCCGGCGCCCAAAACACGCGAGGGATCAACTCCCTCGGGAACGGTAAGTCTAATCTTCGAGGCTTCCATGGACCTCCCTGCGCGCATGGACCAAGCCGGAATCATCGACTCCGATGATAGCAACATCGAGCAGGCACGGGGCTGTAAGTCCACAGGTATCGTCAAGACGGGCATGATGGAACGAACCGAGCGTCAGGTTGTCACCATACTCGAGCACGGCACGCTCGACAGTGCCCACGCGACGACGAGCATCGGCAATAGCGAGCTCCTGCGCCGCGTCTCGCATACGGCGGCTGCGCTCGGCCATAACCTCGGGCGGCACCTGGTCGGGCATGTCGGCAGCAAGGGTACCGGGACGCTTACTGTAGCGGAACACGTGCATACGCGAGAACCCCACGCGGCGGCACAGCGCCAGCGACTCCTCGAACTCCTCGTCCGTCTCACCAGGAAAACCGACGATGACGTCGCACGAAAGAGACGCCTGCGGCAGGATGGCGCGAATCATGCGCACCGTGTCCTCAAAGGCCTCGGCACTATAGGGACGACCCATGCGATGCAGCGTCGCCGTACAGCCGGACTGTACGGGCAGGTGCAAAAACGGGGCAATACGCTGCGGATAGCGCGCCATAACCTTAAGCAGGCGCTCAGAGATATCCATGGGTTCGACCGAGGAAATGCGCACATGCGCAATAGTCGTGCGCTCCATGATGGCCTCGAGCAGCTCATCGATTTCGACATGCTCGTCGGTCGCGCTCTTGCCATCGTAGGCACCCAGGTTCACACCGGTCAGCACCACCTCGGGCACGCCGGCCTCCTGGGCCTCGCGAACTTGCTCAAGCACGGACTCGACGGGCACGGAACGCTCGGGACCGCGGGCCTTCCACACGATGCAATAGGTGCAACGGTGGTTGCAGCCATCCTGGATCTTCACGCCCAGCCGCGAACGACCGAGCGCATCGACCACGTCACCATCGCTGCAGGCGGGAACGCTATCGGACTCAACGCCCAGCACATCGCAGACACGTTCGGCGACATCGATCTTAGACGGCTCGGCAATCACGCGATCCGAAAGCTCCAACAGCTCCTCGGGATGCAAATTGACCACGCATCCGGTCACGACCACATAGGGCTCATTTGGATGGGCCAGCGCATGACGGACGGCCTTACGGGTCTTGGCCTCGGCCTCGCCCGTAACGGCACAGGTGTTAATGACGATCAAATCGGCATCCTGGGGCTCCACAATAGCAAAGCCCAGGCGCATAAGATCGGCAGTGATACGGTCAGACTCAACCCGGTTGACACGGCAGCCGAGGTTGACGACGGAAATATGGGGTGCGAGCACGCGGGCTCCTTAATCGAGGATATCGTCGAGGGCACTCTTGATACGGTCGGTCACCGACTTCTTACCGGAAGCGACGTCATCGCCCATCTCATCGGCAAAAGCACGGAGCAGCTCGCGCTGCTTATTGGAAAGATTGGTGGGAACGACCACGCGCAGTTGCACGATCAAGCGGCCACGCGAACCGCCACCGCCAATGCGCGGCATGCCGTAATTATTGACGCTCACGGTGTCGCCGTACTGGGCGCCGACGGGGACGCACACCTTAACGACCTCGTCGGGCATAATGCCCTCGACCTCGATCTCGCAGCCGAGCGCAGCCTGCGCAATCGAGATATCGCTCACCAGGTACAGGTCGTCACCGTTGCGCTTAAAGCGCTCATGGTCGGCAACGCGCACGTTGACAATCAAGTCGCCCGAAGGCTCGCCGCGAAGACCGGCCTCGCCAAAGCCGCTCACACGCAGCTGTCGACCGGTCGAAACGCCGGCGGGAATATCGATGTCAATCTTTTCATGCGAAGGCGTGCGGCCCTGACCATCGCAGGTCTCGCAGGGATGGTCGATAACCGTGCCCTCGCCATGGCAGTCGGGGCAAGGCGAGGAAGACTGAACCTGGCCCAAAAACGATCGCTGAACCGTCGTGACATAGCCCGTGCCGTGGCAGCGGCCGCACTGCTTTTCCTGTGCGCCCTCTGCCCTACCGGTGCCATTGCAGTCCTCGCAAGGAGCAAAGCGGTCATAGCTGATTGTCTTTTTGCAGCCGAGCGCCGCCTCCTCGAGCGTCACCGAAAGCGAGATGGCCATGTCACGACCGCGACGACGCTCGCGACGGCTGCGGGCGCCACCGCCGGCACCGCCGCCAAAAAACGACGAGAACAAGTCGTCCATGCCCATACCACCAAAGATATCGTTGATATCGACGTAGCCCGAACCACCAGGGCCGTCGGCAGTGCCGTAACGGTCGTAGTTAGCACGCTTCTGCTCATCGGAAAGAACGGAATAGGCCTCGTTGAGCTCCTTGAACTTGGCCTCGGCCTCGGGGTCGTCCGAAACGTCCGGGTGTACGGTACGGGCCTTCTTTAGAAACGCGCGCTTAATCGTCCGCGCGTCGGCATCCTTGTCGACGCCAAGTACCTCGTAGTAATCCCTATTTTCCGACACGACCGAATCCTTCCGACTTTCATTATTGTCACAGTGCGTCCTATACCCAAGCTGGGCCAACCGCAAACAGAGGGTTTGATGTTATTGCATTCCGTAAGGCGAAAGCATGGCCCGTTGCGAGCAGCTCGCGAACCAAACCGACACGAGCGCGAACATGAAGCCATTGGCAAAACCGTTGGCAAACTGCATCGCACCGCGCTTCCACCACAGCAGGCTGCGATGAAGCACGCCGTCCGAAAGCACCATGAACAGGCCCATGGTAAACGGAATAAAGCACATCACGGCAAAGGCCGAGAACACGCCCGAGATGGCCGAGAGTACCAAAAACGGCGCCACGATGCCCATCAGGTAAAAGCCAGTACGAGCTTTGCCTTCCAAGCGCTCGGCCTCAACATGGGCGCGGCCGACCAGGTCGCCGCCCGCGGCACCGTTAGTGCCGGCGTGGCCCATGCCGCTAATGCGGACCTCGTCGCCATCGTGCGTGCAGGCAGGAAACTCAATCGTCTGCTCGGAGGTCACACGGGTTCGCCCGCTGCCACCGCAATCGGGGCAGGGGTCGGCCACGACCTTACCGGAACCGCCGCACTCGGGGCAGACCGACTGGAACGTGCCCGCACCAAACAGGAAGGACAGGTCGACGTCGATGTGGCCGCGGCCACCGCAGCTCGGGCAGGTATGGGCATGCTCAGACGAAACGGAGCCCGAGCCGCCGCAGTTGCTACAGGTATCGAAGCGCGTGTAGCGGACGGTCTTGCGGGCACCGCCCCTGGCCTCCTTGGCGTCGAGTTTGATATCGACGACCACGTTGGCGCCGTTCTCGGGATTGTAGGCAGCCTGGCCGCGACGCTGCTGGCCCCAGGCGCCACCAAAGGGAAAGCCGCCCTCAAAGGGATTGCCATAGCCCGTGCTGCCGGCGTAGCCGCCACCATAGGGCGAAGCCGTAGGAGCACCGGCAAAGGGATTGCCAGAACGCATGGCGTCGTAGCGCGCACGTTTTTGCTCATCCGAAAGCACGGCGTAGGCCTCGGAAACCTCTTTAAACTTTTCCTCGGCATCCGGCTCTTTATTGACGTCCGGATGGAGCTTACGGGCCTTTTGCTGGAAGGCCTTTTGAATATCACGCGAGGTGGCGTCCTTGGAGACACCCAGAATCTCGTAGTAATCTTTTTCGTTCATCGTCGCCATGCGCGGCAACCTCCTGCTCACAGCAGCGTATATATTCCGGTAATTCTACCCGAGCGGCCTAAGCTAGATCCCAAAACAGCTCGAACAGAACATTTCCATCGAGCCAGCCCAGATGGGTCGGCGCCAGACGAGCTCGAACATGGCCCGCGATGACATCTGCCGAGGTGAAGGGTCCCTCATGAATCCCGAGCGTCTCGGGCACCCAAGTGGCAAGACCCAATTCGAGCGCACGATCGCAGGCAGCTGCCAGCTCGCCCGTTGGGATGACGCAAGCTGCACGAGCCAACAGGTCGGACGCAACACCGCGCGTCATGCGACAAGCGAGCATCAAGTCTTCGGCGACAGCCTCGCGCTGCGACAGATATTCGGCCTCGAACGCCGTCGCGTCATCGTCACGTTGCACCAGACGCACGCGGTACGCATCGCCTCGAGAAGACACGCCGGGGAACAAACCTGCAAGACGGTCGAAATCCTCGTCGTCGAGCATGCCCGCGGCAGAACGACCCAGGCCCAGGTAGCCCTGTCCGGTCCAGTAGGCAATGTTATGGGCGCACTCATGGCCGTCGAGCGCGTAGCTCGCCACCTCATACGGATGATAGCCGGCCGCACCCAGGCGCTCACGCGCCGCGTCCATGCACGAAGCCTGAAAATCCTCATCGGGCTCGAGCGACTCGTCACGGCACGCCATGCGATAAAGGGGCGTCCCCTCCTCAAGCGTGAGCGGGTAGATCGACACATGATGCGGCGCCGCCGCCAGCACGCCATCGAGCGTGCTCCGCCAGCTTGCGGCCGTCTGCCCGGGAAGGCCGCACATCAGGTCGCACGACACATCGAGGCCAACTTCCTTCACCGTCGCGATAGCCGCAAGTGCCCGATTAGCATCGTGAATGCGGCCAATAGCGGCCAGCTCGATATTGTCGAGGGTTTGCACGCCCAGAGAGATGCGCGTGACACCCGCCTCGGCAAGCGCGGTGGCGAGCTCGGCGGCCAGCGACTCAGGATTGGCTTCGCAAGTAAATTCAACGGGTTTGCACCACATGGAGATACGACGGGCAAGTTCCACCAGGCGCTCCCCTGCCAGCGATGGCGTGCCGCCGCCAGTATAGACCGTGCGGACCTGCGCAAGCGCCCCGGAGTCGCCAAAGGAATCGAGGCGCGCATACAACTGCTCAAAATAGGAATCGAGCGCGGCATCCAAATCACACGCAGCAAAGCTGCGCGAGTCAAAGTCGCAGTACCGGCACTTTTGAGCGCAAAACGGCACGTGCACGTACAGCGCGGTAACGGCCACCGTTAGGCCTCCAGCGGATGGGCAGGCACCGACTCGCCGGCGGCAAGCGCGGCCTCGCAGGCCACCACGTCGCGCTCGATATCATCGACCAGCGCCATAAACTCCTCGTACGTAGAGCAACGCACCACCTGAGCGCGCCAGGCGGCGGCATGGGGCATGCCCTTTAAGTACCAGCTTGCGTACGTGCGAGCACGCGACATGAGCGGCAGAAGCTCGTGCGTCAACGTCAGGTGCTCGCGCAGAGCCTCCAGGCGCTCGACCGAGGAGCGAGAAGGAACCGGCGTGCCATCGAGTGCAAGGGCTCGGGCATCGCCGAACACCCACGGATTGCCGTAGATGCCGCGCGCGATAAACACCGCGCTGGCACCCGAGCCGTGCAGATGCTCAGCAGCGTCCTCGGCCGAGAACACATCGCCCGAACCAATCACGGGAATCTCGACAGCGTCGGCAACCTCATCGACGACCGACCAATCGGCCTGGCCCGTGTAGAGCTGCGTGGCGCAACGACCATGCACGGCGACTGCGGCAGCCCCTGCACTCTCAAGCATCTGGGCAAATGTCGCGGCATTGCGGTCCTCGGCATAAAAGCCCTTGCGAATCTTGACGGTCACGGGCACGTGCGCCGCGCCCACCGTGGCCTCGACGATCTTCTCGGCCAGGTCGGGCGTGCGCATGAGCGCCGAACCCTCGCCCTTGGTGACAACCTTGCGGGCGGGGCATGCCATATTGATATCGATGAGCGACAGGCGATCGCCAACGCGCTCCTCGACGGCGGCGACGGCGCTCGCAAACTGATCGGGCTTGGAGCCAAAGAGCTGCACGCAAATCTGCTGCTCCTCGTCGGCCGGCAGCACCAGGCGCCACGTTTTGTTGCTGGCATAGGCAAGGCCTGCCACGCTCACCATCTCGCTGTAGGCAAGGTTGGCACCGCGGCGGCGACACATGATGCGATAGGCGGGGTCGGTAACGCCCGCCATGGGAGCCATAAGGAACGGCTGCTCGGCATAGGCGCCCAGCAGCCGCAGACTATATTCGGAAAGAGCCATAGACCTACTCGTCCACCTTGAGGATCGCCATAAAGGCCTCCTGCGGGACCTCGACCGATCCGATGGCCTTCATACGCTTCTTGCCCTCTTTCTGCTTCTCGAGCAGTTTGCGCTTACGCGAGATATCGCCGCCGTAGCACTTGGCAAGAACGTCCTTGCGACGCGCCTTGACGGTGGAACGGGCGATGATCTTGTTGCCGATAGCACCCTGGATGGGCACCTCGAACAGCTGACGCGGGATGATCTCCTTGAGCTTGTCGCACAAGCCACGGGCCAGGCCATATGCCTTGTCCTTATGGACGATAAACGAAAGCGCGTCCACCTCGTCGCCCGAAAGCAAAATATCGAGCTTCACGAGCTCGGAGGGACGGTACTCGTTGAGCTCGTAGTCGAGCGAGGCATAGCCCTTGGTGCGGCTCTTGAGCTGATCGAAGAAGTCCAAGATGAGCTCGGCGAGCGGCATATCGAAGCGCATCTCGACCGATTTGCTCGTCAGGTGGATCATATCGGTTGTGACGCCGCGGTGCTCAATGGCGAGCTGCATGACGGCACCCGTGTACTCAGGCGGGCAGATGATCTTTGCCCTGAGGTAGGGTTCCTCGATACGATCGATGCATGTGGCCTCGGGAAGGTCCTGCGGACTGCGGACATCGATCATCTCGCCGTCGGTCTTGTAGACGTGATAGTCGACCGAGGGACTCGTGGCAATGAGGTCCAGGTTGAACTCGCGCTCCAGGCGTTCCTTGACGACTTCCATGTGCAGCAGGCCCAGGAAGCCCACGCGGAAGCCAAAGCCAAGCGCCACCGAGGTCTCGGGCTCCCACACCAACGACGGGTCGTTGACGTGCAGTTTATCGAGCGCGTCACGCAGGTTCTCGTAGTCCTTGTTGTCGATCGGGAACAGGCCCGTATAGACCATGGGCTTGGCCTCGCGATAACCGGGAAGCGGCTCGGGGCAGGGGTTCGACGCCCACGTAAGGGTATCGCCCACGCGAACGGCCTCGGGATCCTTCAAGCCCGTGACCACATATCCGACCTCGCCGACCGTCAGCGCGTCGACCGGGGTCTCGGCAGGACGCTTGACGCCCACGCCGTCGACCAAAAAGTCGCCCTTGGCTTGCATCATAAGCAGGGTATCGCCCTTTTTGATGGAACCATCGAAGACGCGCACCGTAGCCACCACACCGCGATACTCGTCAAAGTACGAATCCAAAATGAGCGCTTTGAGCGGAGCGTTTGCATCGCCCTTAGGCGGCGAAATCAAAAAGACAATGGACTCCAGCAGATCGTGAATGCCCTCGCCGGTCTTGCCCGAGACGCACACAGCATCATCGGCGGGGATCGCCAGGTCATCCTCGATCTCGGTCTTAACCTCGTCGGGATGGGCCGAGGGCAGGTCGATCTTGTTGATGGCCGGCACAATGTCCAGATTGGCGTTCATGGCGAGCGTCGCGTTGGAAACGGTCTGCGCCTCGACGCCCTGCGTGGCGTCGACAACGAGTACCGCGCCCTCACAGGCTGCCAGCGAGCGCGAGACCTCATAGGTAAAGTCCACGTGGCCCGGCGTATCGATCAGATTGAACTGATACGTCTCACCATCGTCGGCGTCATAGGAAACGCGGACGGCATTGGACTTGATCGTAATGCCGCGCTCGCGCTCGATATCCATGGTGTCGAGCAGCTGCGACTCCATGTCGCGTTCGTCGACAGTATGGGTGAGCTCGAGGATGCGGTCGCTGATCGTGGACTTGCCATGGTCGATATGCGCAACGATCGAGAAGTTGCGGATGTGGGAAATGTCAATTGAAGTATTCATGCGGACTATCTTACCCGAGCGGTACAAAAAATGGAGCCTGTTCCATAAAACAGGCTCCATTTATGCGCGTAATCTGTGTGGTGTGAAATTTACAACTTAGGCGTTGATGCTGTTCACGAGCTTGGCAAGACCGGACTTGCGGTTGGAAGCCTGGTTCTTGTGGATAACATGCTTGGCGGCAGCCATGTCGAGACGCTTGGTGACAGTCTTGAGGGCAGCCTGGGCCTTCTCGGCGTCGCCCTCGGCGACGGCGGACTGGACGTGCTTGGTCAGCGTCTTGAGCTCGGACTTGACAGCCTTGTTACGCATGCGAGCTGCCTCATTGGTGCGGATACGCTTCTTCTGAGACTTGATGTTTGCCACTTCTGGAGTTCCTTTCGAGTTCCTTGCAAAAAATGTATGACACCTCTGAGACACGGTGAGGTCATGCAAGTGCCTACTATAGCACGCTCCCTCTCAAAGGGATAGAACGAATTTGTCAAATAGGCAGGTATCATCACGATCCTTGATTCTCATCTTCATTGCAACAGACTCAGGACTCAGCGCAACGCGTTGCGC
>UQTN01000079.1 GCA_900543945.1 uncultured Collinsella sp.
TGGGCTACGTGATCGCAGCCCCCGAGGTTATCGACGTGTTCGCGGCGATTCGCCAGATCTACTCGGTCAACGTGCTGAGCCAGGCCGCCGCGCTTGCCTGCGTGCGTGCCCGCGATGCGTACGCGCCCGTGGTGGCACAGGTTGCATCCGAGCGCGAGCGCGAGCTGTGTGCCCTGCGCGCAATGGCTGCCGAGGGTCTGCCCGTGGAGACATGGCCGAGCGCGGCGAACTTTATGCTCGTACGCACGCCGCATGCCACGCGCGTGCGCGAGCGGCTGCGCGACGAGTATTCGATTTTGGTGCGCGACTTTAGCTACGCGCCGGGCCTTGCGGACTGCCTGCGCATTACCGTGGGTACCCCGCAGGAAAACGATGAGGTGCTGGCTGCGTTTGCCGCGCTGGTGAAGGAGGAGATGTAGATGGGCCGTTATACCGAGGTGACCCGCAAGACGGGCGAGACCGACATTGTCGTAAAGCTTGACCTGGATGGGAGCGGCGTGTGCGACATCTCGTCCGGCGTG
This sequence comes from uncultured Collinsella sp., assembly GCA_900543945.1. Lineage (GTDB taxonomy): Bacteria > Actinomycetota > Coriobacteriia > Coriobacteriales > Coriobacteriaceae > Collinsella. The sequence continues at coordinate 522 of UQTN01000079.1, forward strand.
CCGTTTTTCGACCACATGCTCAACGCCTTTGGCCGCCATGGTTTGTTCGATCTGACGGTGCACGCGGTGGGCGATGTGGAAGTCGACGCACACCACACCGTCGAGGATACGGGCATTGTGCTGGGCGAGGCGTTCTGCCAGGCGCTGGGTGACAAGGCGGGCATTACGCGCTTTGCCGATGCGGCGATCGCCATGGACGAGACGCTTGTGATGGCTGCTGTTGATATTTCGGGCCGCGGGCAGGCCTACTGCGAGCTGCCCGTGCCGACCGAGCGCGTGGGCAGCTTTGATACCGAGCTGGCCGTCGAGTTCTTCTGCGCCTTCGCGCGCGACGCCAAGCTCACGCTGCACGTGCGCGAGCTGGCGGGCGCTAACTCGCATCACATTATCGAGGCCGCCTTTAAGGCCGTGGGCCGCACGATGCGTCACGCCTGCGAGCTCGATCCCCGCGTGCAGGGCATCCCCAGCACCAAGGGCTCACTGTAACCTGCCAAAAAGGGACAGGTTTATTTTGGCAGGTTTTGAATGGAAAAAGGGAGGGTCGCGTGGGCGAACCGAAGATCGTGGTGGTCGACTACCACAAAGGGAACTTGTCGAGCGTCGTGCGCGGGCTTGCGCGCGCCGGTGCCGCCGCCTGCACGTCGGATGATCAGGAGCAGATCCGCAGCGCCGACGGCCTGGTCATCCCGGGTGTGGGCGCGTTCTATGACGCAATCGCCTTTATGCGCCAGAGCGGCGAGGCGGACGCGGTGCTCGACGCCGTTGCCGTCGGAACTCCGCTGCTCGGTATCTGCCTGGGCCTTCAGCTCTTTTTTGAGCGCGGCAACGAGGGCGTGCCTGCGGAGGAGGGCATGGTCGCGGATGCCAGCGCCCCCGAGCAGGCCGGCGGCCCCTGGGTCGATGGCCTGGGTATTATGCGCGGCTCGTGCACGCGCTTGGAGTCGAGCCGCCTCAAGGTGCCGCACGTGGGCTGGGATCAGGTGCACATGACGCCTGCCGGCGCGGCCGATCCGCTGCTCGCCGGTTTTGCCGAGGGCGCCAACATGTATTTCACTCACAGCTACGCGGTGGCCGACGACGTCGATGCCGCCGATGTGTTGGCGCGCACGCACTACACACGGAGCTTCCCGTGCATCGTGCGCCACGGCAACGTGTGGGGCTGCCAGTTCCATCCCGAGAAATCCTCTGCGCTGGGTCAGCGCATCCTTAAGAACTTCGTGAGCATCGTCGAGGGGGCCGGCCGATGATTCTGTTTCCCGCAATCGATTTGATCGGCGGCAAGGTCGTGCGCCTGGAGCGCGGCGACCGGAGCCGCTGTAAGGTGTATTCTGACGACCCCGTGGCCGTTGCTCGCTCCTTTGCCGAGCAGGGCGCGAGCTGGGTGCACGTCGTCGACCTGTCCGCTGCCTTTGGCGAGGACGAGGACGCGTGCGCTGCCAACTTGGCAGCGATTAAGGCCATCTGCGGCGTCGACGGTCTGTCCGCGGACGTGGGCGGCGGCGTTCGCTCGCTCGCGCGCATCGACGAGCTGGCCGGCTACGGCGCGCGTCGCATCGCGCTAGGCACGGTGCTCGTGACCGAGCCGGGATTTGCCGAGGTGGCGGCGCAAGGCTTTGGCGAGTTACTGGTGGCAGACATTGCCGCCCGTGACGGCCAGGTCAAGGTGAATGGTTGGCGCGACGGCGCGGGTGTGGCGCTCGACGACGCCGTGGCGCAGCTCACCGAGCTGGGCTTTAAGCATCTGGTGTATACCGACATCGCGCGCGATGGCATGCAGACGGGCATCGACGTGGCGGCGTATCGCCATGTGGCCGAGGTCGCGGGCTTTCCCGTCGTGGCTTCGGGCGGCATCTCGACGCTCGATGATATCCGCGCACTGGCCGCGGTGGGCGAGGATGCCATCGAGGGTGCCATTACCGGTCGTGCGCTCTACGAGGGCAACTTTACGCTGGCCCAGGCGTTGGCCGCCGCCCGAGGGAAGGAGTAGCCCATGCTTGCCAAACGCGTGATTCCCTGTCTGGATGTTAAGGACGGCCGCGTGGTCAAGGGCGTCAACTTTGTGAGCCTGCGCGATGCTGGCGACCCGGTGGAGCTGGCGCGCGCCTACGACCGCGAGGGTGCAGACGAGGTCGTCTTCCTGGACATTACCGCGACGAGCGACAACCGCGCGACGACCATCGAGATGGCGGCGCACGCGGCCGAGGAGCTCGCTATTCCCTATACCGTGGGCGGCGGTTTCCGCGACTTGGCGGGCATGCGAACCATGGTTGCCGCCGGTGCCGACAAGGTGTCGCTTAACTCTGCCGCCGTGCGCGATCCGTCGTTGATCAGCCAGGCCGCCGCGGCGTTTGGCAGCCAGGCCGTGGTCGTGGCGATTGATGCCAAGCGCGTGGGCCTGCCCGGTCAGCCGGATGCCGACAAGTGGGAGGTCTTCACGGCGGGCGGTCGCAACGCCACGGGTATCGATGCGGTGGCGTGGGCCGAGGAAGCGGCTCGTCGCGGCGCCGGTGAGATCTTGCTCACCAGCATGGATCGCGACGGCACCAAGGCTGGCTTCGACCTGGCACTCACCCGCGCCGTGGCGCGCGCGGTGCCGATCCCGGTGATCGCAAGCGGCGGCGTGGGCACGCTCGAGCATTTTGCCGAGGGCGTGATCGAGGGCGAAGCCGACGCCGTACTGGCGGCCAGCGTCTTTCACTTTGGAACTTTCAGCATTCGCGAAGTCAAAGAATATATGGCCTCTCAAGGCATCCCTGTCAGGTTGGACTTCTAGCGCTGCGGCTTGCCCAGGCGCCCGACCTTCCGGCTCCAACCCTCCTCGCGTACTTTAAGTACGCGTCGTCGGGCTTGTCGCTCGGAATCTCGGGCACCTGGACAACCCTCGCCGACCTGCGAAGTTTGAATTTGGGGAGAGAAATGGAAGAGATAACCGATCCTTCAAAACTTACGTACGACGCCCGCGGGCTGATTCCTTGCGTGGTTCAGCAGCATGACACCGGTGAGGTGCTTATGGTTGCTTGGATGAACGAGGAATCGGTGGGGCTGACGCTCAAGACCGGGACCACGTGGTTTTGGAGTCGCAGCCGTCAGGAGCTCTGGAACAAGGGCGCGACGAGTGGCAACATGCAGGAGGTCAAGGAGCTCTGGGCCGACTGCGATAGCGATACGCTGCTGGTCAAGGTGGACTCACCGGGCCCGGCCTGCCATACCAGCAACCGTACCTGCTTCTTTAAGCGCGTGGAAGGGGGAGTGCGATGAAAGTCGTGACGCCGTTCGAGGTCGCCGAATGCAACACCGAGCTCCTCCGCGCGGGCGTGCCATGCCGCGTGCACCTGACTGATGCCTGCGGGGCGCAGTCGCTTTGGCTCGAGGCCGAGAAGGAAAGGCTCAATGAGGCCCATGCCGTCATCGTCGAGTTCTTTGAGAAAAAGGGCGCAAAGCCTCGGTTCGATGAGACCGGTACCTACTTTACGCTGCAGTAACGAGAGGAAATAACCATGGGAGTCAGAACAGCTAACGTGCAGCCGGGAAACATCGGTGAGACGCTGACGGGACTGGCCGAGGTGATTCACGGTCGTCGCGACGCATCGCCGCAGGAGAGCTATACCGCGCGTCTGCTGACCGACGTCGAGGACGAGCTTCTCAAGAAGCTTGCCGAGGAGGCGAGCGAGGTGATCATGGCCTGCAAGGATAACGACCACGATCACATCCGCTACGAGGCCGGCGACCTGATCTACCACCTGCTCGTGACGCTCGAGCGCTACGGCATCACCCTCGACGAACTGGCCGGCGAACTCAACGCCCGCCGCCACTAGTCATTGGGGACGTTCTTAAACGACTAGTTAGGCGAGGGGCGTGGATTCCCATTCGCCGGTGGGGTGGGGGATATCGAAGGCCCGGTAGCCGCAGTCGTAGGCGTGGGCCTGGGCCTCGCGGATGTTCCAGCAGATGTCGCAGGCGCGGTGCGCGTCCGAGCCAAAGGTGATGGGCACCTCGGCATGGGCGAAGCGGCGCAACAGCCCGGTCGCGGGGTAGTAATCGTCGAGCCCCTTGCGCGGTGCGGCGGTCGAGACCTCAACGCGGCGACCCGTATCGTGGGCGCATTCGGCCATCTGCTCCCAAAACGGCGCGGGGTCAAAGTCGGGTGCAAAGCCGTCCTTCGAAAAGCGCATGACCAGGTCGGGATGGGCCATCGCGTCAAAGTTGAGTGAGCTTTCGCAAGCACGGCACCAGTCGTCGACGTAGCACTCCCACACGCCGCGCACGCCTAAGTTTTCCCAAACATGCAAGTTGGTATCGTCGTCGATCCAGCCGCAAAGGGAATCGGGTGTATCGGGGCGCGCGACGTCCTCTGTCCCTGCCGTGCCCGCGGCGCCTGCCGCAATATCGTCCGGGTTGCCAATCCAGTGCACGCTGCCCAGACGTACGACGGCGCCCTGGGACCAGTGCTCTACCAAGGGCTCGCAGCCCTCGTACCAATCGCATTCAAAACCGTAGATAAAGGTGAGCTCCGGCGCAATCTGCGCGGCGAGTTTGCGGGCGTCCTCAAAGGCCAAACGATGTGCCGGCAAGTCGCCCTCGACGACCTGCACCTCGCAGTTAGCATCCATACTGGCGGGCAGGGTAAGGTGGTCGGTCGAGACCATGACGCGGCAGCCGGCGGCAGCAGCGGCACGGACGTTGTCCTCGAACGAGGCGTGCCCGTCCGAGAACGAGGTATGAGTATGGCAATCGACCAGCGGGCAGGCGGGCATGGTGACTCCTTTGCATTTGGCGAATCCGCCCCATTGTAATGATGCAGCTCTCAACACGCCGCCCACGCCGGAGCTCGAAATCGATTGGAAAGGCGGTACGGCCTCGCTTGCTCTCAAAACATGTACGTCAGCCTCCAAAAGTTGCAAAAAATGACATGTTTGGAGGCTGATGTACATGTTTGGATGGGAGCGAGGACGGCGACGGACGAAAGTCACGCCTGCGCCACGTCCGATGTGCTAGCGTTTGAGTGAACAAAACGAGCCCGCGCGGAAAGGATTCGGACCGTATGCAATGCGATAGCACATCCCCGCTGTCCCGCGAGACCGATGCGCCCGAAACTATCGTCAAGCTGGAGTGCGACATCGATGACGCGTCGCCCGAGGTGCTTGCCTACGCTGCCGATTGCCTGCGCAAGGCCGGCGCCCGCGAGGCGCATTGGTTGCCGCTTTACTGCAAAAAGGGCCGCCCCGGATGGCAGTTGCAGGTGATCTGCTCGCACGAGGATATCGAGCGTCTACAGACGATTATCTTTTTGGAGACCACGACCAACGCCGTTCGTCGCCAGGTGATGGAACGCGTTTGCCTGCCGCGCCGATTCGAGCAGGTGACAACGCCTTGGGGCGAGGTATCCGTTAAGGTGGCGATTCTGCCCGACGGCAGCGAGCGCGCGGCTCCCGAGTACGAGGATTGCGCCCGTCTTGCCCGCGAACATGACGTGCCGCTCCAACGCGTGATGCAAGCGGCTCAGAGCGCGGCGCTGCGATTCGAGTAACACGGTAGATGGGCTCCACATCCGCCGGACCCCGTATCCAGCCCCCATTAACCCCACTCCGAAAGGACTTCCCATGAAATACCTCATCGCCTCCGACATCCATGGCTCGGCATACTGGACCGAGCGCCTGGTCGCCGCCATCGAGTCCGAGCAGCCCGACCGCATTGTGCTGCTGGGCGACCTGCTCTACCACGGCCCGCGTAACGACCTGCCGCGCGACTACGCCCCCAAACGCGTGATTCCGCTGCTCAACGCCCTGGCCGACCGCATCATCGCGGTGCGCGGCAACTGCGACGCCGAGGTCGACCAGATGGTCCTCGACTTCCCCGTCATGGCTGACTACGCCACACTATTCGACGAGACCGGACGTGAACTGTTCCTGACGCACGGCCACGTCTTTGGCGCCGGCATGCATAACAGCGTTGACCACGCGCCCGCGCTGCCCGAGGGCTCCGCGCTCGTCTACGGCCATACGCACATCAAGGTTAACGAGGAAAGCGCCGCGCACCCGGGTCTGTGGCTCTTCAATCCCGGCAGCGTGAGCATCCCCAAGGACGGCACACATAGCTACGGCGTCTACGAGGGCGGCGCGTTCCGCCATGTGATCATGGGGGAGGACTAACCATGGCCGAGCATATGGCTCAGCAAAATGCCGAGGGTTCGCGCGACCTGTCCACGCTGGTAGACGCGTCGGCCGAGCTGCAGCATCTGGTGCAGACCATCTGGCGCCTGCGTCAGCCCGACGGCTGCCCGTGGGACCGCGAGCAGACGCACCGCAGCATTGGCAAGAACATGATCGAGGAAGCCTACGAGGCGCTCGACTGCATCGAGGCCGACGACGCGGCACACCTGCGCGAGGAGTTGGGCGACGTGCTCATGCAGGTCGTACTGCATGCGCAGATTGCGGCGGATGCCGGCGAGTTTTCGCTGGCCGATGTGGCGCGCGATATCGACGCCAAGCTCATCCGTCGTCACCCGCACGTGTTTGGCGATGCGGATGCCGACAACTCCGACGAGGTGCTCAAGATTTGGGACGAGGTCAAGCTTGCCGAGAAGGCCGCCAAAGACCAGGCCGTGGCGGCAGGCGGGGCCGCACCCGAGGGTCTGCTCGACGGTGTGCCCACGCACCTGCCGGCGCTGATGCAGGCTCAGAAGGTGTCGCGCAAGGCGGCTGCCGTGGGCTTTGAGTGGGAGACGGTCCAGGACGTGTGGGACGAGGTCGCTGAGGAGCGTGCCGAGTTTGAGGCCGAGGCTCCCGGCTCGCCCGAGCGCGAGATGGAGTTTGGCGACCTGCTCTTTGCCCTGGTCAACGTTGCGCGCAAGGAGGGAATCGACGCCGAGAGCGCCCTGCGTGCCAGCACGGCAAAGTTCCGCCGCCGCTGGGCCGCGATGGAGGCTGCTGCGCGCGAGGCGGGCGATGACCTCGCCGCCTGCTCAACCGCTCAACTCAATGACCTGTGGGACCAAGCAAAAGCAAGCGAGTGAGACCTGCGTCTCTCACGGCATCCATTCACAGAGAGGTCTCTACAAGCAAAAGGCCATATACAGCGGAAGATGTGCCAGCTGTGCTTCGGCATCCCACTCGAGTTGTTTAGGATGCAGCACATATGCCGTCCCGATTTTTTTGTTAAAGCGTGCGCGGAACCGATCGAGGGAGATGGTCCCGTATTTGCGCGGCGACTTAACTTCGATGGGGCTGATGCGCGGCTTTCCAGCGGCGTTGACATAGGGTCGGGTAACGAGGAAGTCGATTTCCATGCGCTCCTCCCCCTCCTTCTTTCCGCTTTGGGAATAAAAGAAGAGCCTGTGTCCATTGGCCTTTAGAGATTGGGCGACGTAGTTTTCGGTAAGCATTCCTTCGTTCAATCCGATGTCGCCGCGAAGCACGGCCCTGTAAACGTCTTCATCGGTATCGTTGTTGTCAGAGAAGGCAAGCGTTACAAGCAGGCCGGTGTCTGCCATGTAGCACTTGAGGGCCGTTTGCTCCATGCTGAGTGAAAGGCCCACGCTCGGTTCGCTTGCGGCATAGCAGATATTGGCAATTCGCGCGTCTGCCAGCCAAAAGAAGGCTTCTTCGTAGGTGCGCATGCGCGCGTTTTTATCAAGTGAGGAAAGCTTGAATCGTTTTTCGTGCCTAGAGAGCTGACCCGGGATGCCATCGAGTACGGAGACGACTTTGAATTCGTAACCGGTTGCAAAACGAGAGATATCGTTGCGATAGAGCTGGACGATTCGGCGTTTCGATGCGTCGACGGGCGCAAAAGCGCGCTGTTCAACATAGATGGATACCGGCTCAGGCATGCCGCCTACGAGCATGTATTCGCGCATAAGGGAGAGCGCCCTGCGATGTAGGGCGTCGGGAAGCGGTTTCATTTTGTTAAAACTCATGCGAATGAGATCGGCCAGCCCCTTTTCGTCCATGCCCCAAAGAAACTCCTCAAAGTCGAGGGGCTCAAGTTCCAGAGACTCTTCCTCGGATGGGATGACGATATCTTTAATGTTCTGCTTGATGCTGAGCAGGGATCCAGTTTCGATGTAGTCGTAACGTCCGTCTGCAACGAGATACTTGATGAGTCCGCGTGCTTGCGGGTACATCTGGACCTCGTCAAAGACGATAAGCGTCTCGTGTTCATAGAGTTTGACGTTATAGAAAACCGAGAGATAGAGGAAGAGCGAGTCGAAGTCAGTGCGATAGTCCTCAAAATATTGCTTAACTTCGGCAGGTGCTTGAAAGAAATCAATGACAAGGCAGGACTTGTATTCGGTTTCTCCAAACATGCGGGCAAGCGTGCTCTTGCCGACGCGACGGGCTCCTTCAATAAGAAGTGCTGTTTTACCAGCGCTGTCATGCTTCCATTTTAGTAGTTTGTCATAGGCTTTTCGTTTAAGCATGGCTACCTCGTACACGATATCCAGAACTTTTATAACCTGATTATGCACGATATCCAGAACTTCAGATCATTAGAATTGCACGATATCCAGAACTTTGCACGATGTAAAAGCACATTATTGGCTCTTTCATTCGCAAGCCAGGTAAAGACGGTATGCCGATAGAAGAATTTAATGGGGGGTGTTCCTATAGTTTTGTCAACTGGGAAATGCTCTCCGTGCGACCGAATCGCGGCATGCTGACGCCAAGCCATTAGGCCGGTGGGCTTCAGTCTGCTCGGTGCGTTTCGGCTAGGCTGCGTAAGGCACCCTGTCTCGCATGACCGCGTAGATGACCTTCAGTCTCTTTCGCGCCAGCGCCTTGAGCGCCTTGCCGTGCGACATGCCCCGCTCCCGGCACCTGGTGTAGTAGTCGCCCCATCTCCCCTCTGTCCGGGTAAGGCAGTTACATGAGAATATGAGCAGGTTCTTCAGCCTCTTGTTGCCTTGGCGCGATGCCGTCACCGAGGAGATCGAGGTTCCCGACTGGCGGTTGCGCGGCGCCAGGCCGCAGTACGACGCGAGCCTGTCGTGACTGGGGAAGTCTTCGATGTCGATGGAGATCGCAAGCTCGGAAGCGGTTTTGGGCCCGATGCCCGGCACCGTCAGGAGGCATCGGTAGGTATCGTCGCCCTCGAGCAGGGCGGAGATCTCCGCCGTGATCGCCTCGATCTCCGCCGAGTTCTCGGATATCCTGCGCGCGAGCAGTTTCACCGCCCGGTCCTCGGCGGCGACGACCGACGCATCCGGCCTTGTCGAGGAGGTTGTCGAGCGGACGAGGGCCTCGATCTTACCGCGCGCCGCCCCACGCGTGAGCGCCGCCGCCCTGCGGGGCCCGGCGTCGGCTACCGACCAGGCCCCGCCGAGGGATGCCATGAGCCTCAGCTGGGGCCCGTCGGACAGGTCGACCAGTGCCTCGA
>UQTN01000080.1 GCA_900543945.1 uncultured Collinsella sp.
GTGCATCGTGATTGACCTGGGCACGACGACCAATATCGAGGTCATCGACGTGCACGGTACCTTTGTGGGCGGCGTTATCGCGCCAGGCCTGGCCCTCGGCGCCCGTTCGCTTTCGGCGGCAGCAGCGCGCCTACCCCAGGTTGAGCCCTCGGCGCCAACGCACGTCATCGGACGCAACACGCGCGAGGCCATGCGCTCGGGTGTGGTTTTGGGCGAGGTAGCCCGCATCGACGGAATGCTCGACATGGTGCTTGCCGAGATGCGCGCGACCAAGGCTGCGGGGGAGGGCGATGTGCCCATCGTCATTACCGGCGACGATGCCGAGGCACTTGCGGCGCTGGTCGGCCATAGCCTGACGGTAGACGACGCGCTGACGTTGCGGGGTCTCGCCGAGCTCTACCGCATCAACCAAAAGCCCCGCCGCGCGTAGGGCGAGGGGCTGGTGGGATAAGCGCCCCTACCTTTCACCTGCTACAATGGGCCAAACTATTGCGATTGCGGAGGTGTCTGCCATGTCGGACGATCTTCATCAAACCGCGTCGGGCAAGCGCCGCGACGTTATTAGCTGGGACGAGTTCTTTATGAGCGTGGCCATCGCCGCGCAGCGCCGCAGCAAGGACCCCAACACGCAGGTGGGAGCGTGCATCGCCAGCACCAACCACCGCATCCTTTCGGTGGGTTACAACGGCACGCCCTCGGCGCTCAACGACGACTTTTTCCCGTGGGGTACGAGCGATGACCCGCTGCAGGACAAGCACAACTACGTGGTCCATGCCGAGGCCAACGCCGTGCTCAACTACCGTGGCTCGCTCAAGGACCTCGAGGGTTCCACGGTTTACGTCACGCTGTTCCCGTGCCACGACTGCGCCAAGATCCTGGCGCAGGTGGGCGTGGGCGAGGTCGTCTACCTGGACAATAAGTATGCCGACACCGATGACGGCCGTATCAGCCGCCGCATTCTCGACTCCTGCGGCATCAGCTACCGCCAGGTCATCGTCGATGTCCAGATTGGTACCGGGGGACAGGCTCGGCAGTAGCGCGTGCCAACGCCAGCTGGCGGCAAAACAGCCAAAAGAGCCCCGTCCCAAATTGACTGCTCGTGAAAGTCGTGTCCGCACGCATGGCTGGCGCCTAAGCGGGTACATGGCTGTAGTAACATAGCCCCTGTCCGCGGGCGTGCCCGCGTTATTGTGAGAAAGGAGCCCTTGTGGCTGTTAACGAAGAGCTGCTTAAGAAGGTTCTTGAAGAGATTCGCCCCAACCTGCAGGCCGACGGCGGCGATATGGAGTATGTGGGCGTCGACGACGAGGGTGTCGTCAAGTTGGAACTACAGGGCGCCTGCGCCGGCTGCCCCATGAGCTCGCTGACCCTGTCTATGGGTATCGAGCGCATCCTGAAGGAGCACGTGCCCGGCGTCACCCGCGTCGAGCAGGTCAATGCTTCCGGCGAGACCGACGACCTGTACGACGAGTACGCGCCGTTCTAAGATGCGAAAGCTGCGGACGACATGCTCCGCATAGACGTTACGCCCAGATATGCGGCTGCGAGCGCAAGGCCCGCGGCCGCATTTGTATGTAGGGAGCAGGGGATCGATATGCTCAACGACCTCTACCATATGCTTGATCCCGTCGCGATCTCGGCGGGCCCCATCACTATCTACTGGTACGGCCTGGCCTACGTGGTCGGCACCCTGCTCACAGCGGTCGTTATGTACCGCACGCAGCGTCGTTGGGGCTTCGACATTACGATCGATGACCTGACGAGCGTCGTGGTCGGCGCGGTCTTTGGCCTCATCATCGGCGCGCGCCTGTTTTACGTCGTCTTTTACGGCGATGGCTACTATTGGACCCACCCGCTCGAGATCTTTGCCACCAACGAGGGCGGCATGAGCTTCCACGGCGGCCTGGTGGGCGGCATCTTGGGCGGTATCATCGTGTGCCGCATGTATAAGCTCGACGCCTGGACCGTCGCCGACCTTGCCGTGATCGGCGCCCCGCTGGCCCTGTGCCTGGGCCGTTGTGCCAATTTCGTCAACGGCGAGCTGTGGGGTAAGCCGACCGATCTGCCTTGGGGTGTGGTCTTTGGCGGCACTGCGGGCGATATGCCGCGCCATCCCTCCCAGCTCTACGAGGCGTTTCTAGAGGGCATCGTGCTCTTTTGCATCCTACAGGTGCTCAGTCGCAGAAAGCCGCTGCTGCCCCAGGGCACGTTTATGGGCGTGTTCGTGATGGGGTACGGCATCGTCCGCTTTCTCGTTGAGTTTGTGCGCGTGCCCGATGCCCAGCTGGGTTATCTGCTGGGAGGCGTTATCACCATGGGCCAGCTGCTGAGTTTGCCGCTCGTGATCGCCGGCCTGGCGCTCATCATCTTCGCCCGACACCGCAATCGTCCCCAGCGTATCTACCTCGACGTCTAACCACCACAAAGGGGACAGGCACCTTTGTGGTGGTTTGCTGGGCAACGATGACAGAACCGTAACGTTTTCCCAGATAAAACCTGCCAAATAAACCTGTCCCTTTTTGGCGGGTTTCTAGAAAGGCTCTTTGGACTGTGAAGGATTCCGACCTCTCCACAACGGCTGCGCGCGACGCTGCCCGCATCGTCTGGTTTAAGCGCTACCCAGCCAAGCAGACGCTCATCGCATTTTTGCTCGCGCTGTTGGCGACCACGGCGTTTTCTATCGATCCCGCGCCGGTCTCGAGCAACGCAGTCTTGGCGATTGACCCCAAAGCCTCGGGCATGCTGTACGTGTGCTACGAGGTGCTCCTCTCGTTTGCCGGCCATACCGACGCGGTCATGCTGCTTGCGCTTGCCTGCCTGCTCACTCTGCCGTTTCGCTACGTATTCTTTGGCCGCGGCGATGCTTGGCGTCCTTCGGTGATCCTTCCGTCGCTGTTCTTTGCCGTCTGCATGGTGTTTGGCCGCAGCTACGACCTCACCGATTCTGCCGAGATCGTACTCGGCGACAAGGCTCGCATCATCTGCGCCTGGATAGGCGGTGCGGGCTGGATGCTCTTGACGGTCGTTGCCTTCTACCTGGCTTTTGAGTGTCTAGATTGGCTGAGCTCTCGGCGCATTCCGTTTTCCGAAGCGCACTTTGGCCGCGTATGGCGTATGGCTCACGCCGCGCTCTCGGTCCATCCCTTTGCCGGGCCCTTCCTGGTGCTTATGGTCGCCTGGGCGCCCACGCTCATCGCTTCGCTGCCCGGCCTTTTTATGGGAGATACGGGTGCGCAGATTCGCCAGTGGTTCAACTACCCCAACGGCACGAGTGACTACCTGCGTCTGCTCAATCCCAATGTGTTGCTCAACGGACATCACCCCGTGGTGCACACGGCTATCATCGGTTCGTGCGTCCAGCTGGGGCTTTCACTGTTCAACAGTGCCAACGCAGGTCTTGCCATCTACACCTGCGCTCAGTTCGTCATTACGGCCGCCTGCATGGCCTATTCCATCTCGTCGCTGCGCAAGCTGGGCGTGAGCTTGCCGATCCGCGGCGTGATCTTGCTGTTCTTTGTGTTTATGCCCATGTTCTCCAACTACGCGGCCCTGCTTACCAAAGATGTGCTGTTTGCCGACGCGTTTTTGGTGCTGTTGGTGCAGACCGTGAAGCTCGTGGCCTGCGGCCTGCCCCGTCGCGATGCCAATGCCGAGCGTGCGGGCGAACAGAGGCCCGTGCTCTTTGCGCGCCATGACTGGCTGCTGCTCGCTCTGGGTGCCATGGGTTCCACGTTTCTGCGCAACGGCGGCCTGGTGTTTCCCCTGGCGGCATGCGTAATCGCGGCGGCGTTTTGCGCATGGGACGCGCATGTGGCTCGTCGTGCAGTCAAACAGGCCGGTGCTGCGCCTTCGGGCGCCATCTCGCGTTTCCGCTGGGTGGGAGTTCTTGCGGTGCTTGGACTCTGCCTTGCCTCTAATATGTACTTCACCAAGGTCTTTATGCCGGCGCACGACATTACGCCTGGTTCCAAGCGCGAAATCCTCTCGATTCCGTTCCAGCAGACGGCTCGTTTCGTCCAAAAGCACGACGGCCTCAACTCGGGTGTCAACCCTACGGTTAAGGAGGACGGTACTATCGTGGAGGCTCCTTGCGACGGCTTGGTGACCGACGATGAGCGTGCCGTGATCGACCGTGTGCTCAAGTACGACAATCTGGGCCGCCGCTACAACCCGGATAAGTCGGACGCCGTCAAAAATTGCTTTAACGAGTACGCCTCGCAGGAGGACATCAAGGCCTATTTTGAGGTCTGGGCGCAGATGTTCAAAAAGGATCCCGAGTGCTACATCTCGGCGCTCATCAATAACTACTACGGCTACTTTTATCCGAGTGCCCGCGATGCGTGGGTCTACAGCACGGCGCGCAGTGCCGAGATTATGGCGAAGCCCGATAACCTCAAGTACTTTGACTTCCATCCGGTCGATAGCAAGGTTGTGCGCTGGTGCGACCACCTGATCAACCTGTATCGCGTGGCGGTGCAGCGCATTCCGTTTATCTCGCTCACCATGAGCTCGGCCACCTATGTGTGGATTATGATCGCCGTGGTGGTCTACCTGTTGCGCCGCCATTCGTGGCGCGGGCTGGCCATTTGGGTGCCGCTGCTGGGCGTGCTCGCCGTGTGTCTGATCGGTCCCTGCAACGGTTCGACCTATATGCGCTACCTGTATCCGGTTATCGCCTGCATGCCCTTTGCCATCGGTGCCACCATCACTCGCAGCGACCTTCTCTGGTCCTAATTTGGTGCAAAGGGGACAGGTTGCTTTGCACCAAAGGATGGCATCATCACGACGCCTTCATTTTGGGGTTTATCTCGCAGGCCAGTAGGTATATCATAACGACGTTTGTTTATATTGCCCGAGCATCTGCGCTGGGCTTTAGGTCAAAACCGATAGGAGACACGTATGTCCGGACACTCTAAGTGGGCCACAACCAAGCATCGTAAGGGCGCGCAGGACGCCAAGCGTTCCGCCCTCTTCTCCAAGCTGAGCCGCAACATCACCGTTGCTGCCCGTCTCGGCGGTGACCCGCTGCCCGAGAACAACGCCAGCCTCGCCGCTGCCGTTGCTAAGGCCAAGGCTCAGTCCATGCCCAAGGACAAGATCAAGTCCGCTATCGACAAGGCCTTTGGTTCGGGTGCCGATGCCGCCGTCTACGAGAACATCGTGTACGAGGGCTATGGTCCCGCCGGTGTCGCCGTCTATGTTGACTGCCTGACCGACAACCGCAACCGTACTGCCGCCGATGTCCGTTCCGCCTTCTCCCACGCTGGTGGCAACTTGGGCACCTCCGGCTCCGTCGCCTTCCAGTTTGAGCGCAAGGGCCAGATCGTCGTCGCCAAGGAGATCCTGGACGAGAACGCCAAGAAGGAGACCATGATCGCCAACGGTGCTGCCGGTGACGAGGATGAGTTCATGATGGCCATCGCCGAGGCCGGTGGCGAGGACTACGAGGACGCCGGCGAGGAGTGGATCGTCTGGACCGCTGCTAACGACGTCATGGCTGTCTCCAAGGCACTCGAGGAGCAGGGCGTCCAGGTCAAGGGTTCCGAGACCACCATGGTTCCGACCACCCCGACCGAGGTCTCCGGTACCGACGCCAAGAAGGTTCAGCGCCTCATCGACCGTCTCGAGGAGCTCGACGACGTCCAGGACGTCTACAGCACCATGGACATGACCGACGAGGTCATCGCTGCCCTCGAGGAGGAGTAGCGCCTGCACGGGTTAAGCCGTGCATATCTGGGCATAATGAAGCGAGCATGCAAGCCTCGTGGAATAGATGAGCCGGATCCGCGTGCGTATGGCACCGGACCCGGCTCTTTTATAATGATGCGAATCGTTTTGCATTCTGTGGACCGAAACCTGAAGGGAGCGCGCGTGCGCGTACTCAAACGAGCCCTAGCGATCGTGTATCTTGCCGCCGCCATCGTGGCGCTGGGTACGCTTGTCTGCCAGTTCTGGGGACCGTATACGTATCGCTTTATGTTGCTATTGCGTGACACCATGCCTCGCGTCGTCGTTACGGTGTGCGCCGCCATCGTGGCGCTTGGCGTGCTCATCGGTTTTTTCCGCTTGATGTTCGCGCGTCGCGAGCCGTCCTGCGTGCATCCGGCGGGGGAGCGCAATATCGAGGTCACGCTCGCAGCGCTTTCCTCGTGCGCCCGTGCCGCGGCGGAGTGCGATGAACGCGTGATGGTCGAGCATATCGAGGCGCGCGTCCAGGGCTCCGACGAGTCGCACGTCCGTTTTAAGGTCGACGCCATCGCACTCGTCGATCACGATGTGGCTTCCCTTGCAATCGCGATGCAGCAGCGTATCGAGGAGGCCTGCGATACCATGCTCGGCACGCCGGGCACGACCGCGCGCGTCCGTTTTTTGCCGTCCAAGACTACCGTCCAGACCGTGGAGGTTTCCGGTGAGTGATACCAACCAAGACAAGACCGCCCGCACGCCGCGCCTGACGATCGATCAGAACGCTATGCCGGCAGGCGAGTCCGCCGACACCAAGCCCGAGGCCGGCGAGCAGTATGACGTCGCCGCTAACGACTTTGACGAGGCCATGGGTCTCATCAAAGGTACGGGCGCTGCTATCTGGAGCTATGCCGTGCGCCACCCCAACACTACGCTCGGCGCCGTGGCAGGCTTTATCCTAGCCGTGCTGGTACTTACGTTGGGCCTGTGGGACACGCTCGTCATCGCATTCTTTGTGCTGATCGGCGCCGTGATCGGCCAGATTCGCGACGGCGAGAACGGTATCGTTAACTTCTTCGGCCGTCTGTTTAGCGGCCGCTAATATGTATTCGACTGTCGCATCCGTGGCAGGCATAAGGAGGAACCATGGCTTTTAACACGAAGGTCGATTTGGCCGATACCGAGCTCGAGACGAACGAGGCCGTCGCCGCCGAGGCGGAGGACGTAACGCTCGAGGACGAGGCGCTCGTCGAGGCCGAGTCCGATGCGGACGAGGACGACGAGGAGGCGGACGAGTCCGAGGACTCGCTGACCTATTCCAACGGCGTGATCGAGAAGATCGTCGCCATGGCCACCCGCGAGGTGCCGCACGTTCTGGGCATGAAGGGCAACCTCATGCACTTTGTGCAGGAGCAGTTTGGTGCCGAGAACCTGACCAAGGGCGTGACGGTCGAGGTCACCGACGACAACCGCGTGGTCGTCAACATCTCGGTCATCATCGAGTACGGTGCCTATGCGCCTGCGATCTTTGACGACGTTAAGGCGCGCGTCACCGAGCGTCTGGCAGCGATGACCGGCCTTGAGGTGGCAGGTGTCAACCTACGCATCGAGGATGTTATCACCCCCGAGGAGTACGAGCATCGCACCAGCCAGCACGAGTAACCTGAAAAATAGAGACAGGTTTATTTTGGCAGGTTTTATCTGCGAAAACGTTAAACGGCCGACCGCGCAAGCAAAAGCGTGGCCGGCCGTTTTTGTACGCACCCGATGTAGTCATACCGCTCGTCTAACTAAGGGTTGCAATCCCCACGTTCCGCGTTACCCTAATGGGCGCATTGTTTCCAAATTGTTAACGAGGGGTTGCCGTAATGGCCGACGAACACGAGACCGAAAGCAAGGCATGGGCGATTGAGGCCGCTGCGGCAGAGGCGGCGTCGCGTGCCGCCGAGGAGGTGCATCGTCCTCCGGTGGTGCCGATGGAGCGCGTTGTCGATCGCGATGTTATTGAGCAAGGCGAGCGCGCCGGCCGCAAGCGCAGCCAGGAACCAGGCTTTCCTCGCTTTTTTGCCGAGCTCAACCTGGGCCTGATCCTCACGGCCTTTGCCATCGTGGCTTTCAAAACGCCCAATCACTTTGCCTTCGGCGGCACCTCGGGTGTGTCGGTCATTCTTTCTACGCTGTTCCCGACTCTGCCCGTCGGCGTCTTTATGTGGATTATCAACGCGATCCTGGTCATCCTGGGTTTTATCTTTTTGGAGCGCAAGGCAATCCTTTGGAGTGTCTTTGCCTCGTTTGCGCTTTCGGCCTACGTCTCGCTGTTTGAGCTCTTCATTCCGACGGATGTTTCGATGACGGGCGATATGTGGCTCGACCTGTGTTTTGCCGTCATCTTGCCGGCGCTGGGCAGTGCCATTGTCTTTGACATTGGCGCCTCGACGGGCGGCACGGACATTCTTGCCATGATCCTCAAGCGCCGCACGACGCTTGAGATCGGCCGTGCCCTGTTGCTGGTCGATATCGGCATCGTGACCATCGCGGCCTTTTTGTATGGCCCGCGTGTCGGTCTGTACTGTGTGCTCGGTCTGTTTGCCAAGACGCTTGTGGTCGACAAGGCCATTGAGAGCATCCACCTGCGCAAGGTCTGTACGATTATTTGCGCCGAACCGCGCAAAGTCGAGGAGTTTATCGTCAAGCATCTCAACCGCACGGCAACGATCAGCCGTGGCTACGGCGCCTTCTCGGGCAAGTGCGTCACGGTGATTATGAGCGTGCTGAGCCGTCGCGAGGCAGTGCAACTGCGCCGCTATACCCGCGAGATTGACCCTGGCGCCTTCATCACCATCGTCGATAGCTCCGAAATCGTCGGCAAGGGCTTCCGCGGCACGAACTAGCGCGGACGCACCCTTCGAATCATTGAATAAGGCCGCCTACGTTGCAAATCGGCCATCTTGGGGTATTTGTCCCCACATTGGGCGATAATGATGCTAAAGACATCGTTTGCGATCCAGGTGATTCGCTCTAGATACGAAGGGATGATTTCGATGTTCTGTTCGCAGTGTGGCGCCCCCATGGGCGATAACGACAAGTTCTGCGGCGTGTGCGGTGCCCCTAATACCGAGGTCAAGGCCGCCGGCCCCGCTCCGCAAGCTCAACCTCAGCCGCAGGGTCAGCCGTTTGCCCAACCGCAGCCGCAGCCGTTCGTTGCGCCCCAGCCGGCTATGAGCGTGCCCAAGGGCTGCATGGCGCAGGCCTTCAACGACATGATTAAGGTTCCCGGCGCCCTGGTTCGCGTATGTCAGATTGCCTTTTTGCCGGCGCTGATCTGCGTCGTGTCGGTGCTGGTGCTGTTTATCCCCGTTATCGGTGGCATCGCGGCGGCCATTGGCTTTTTGCTCGCTTACGTGGCAAGCGTGTGCGGCGCTGGCTTTGCTATCGAGTGGGGTCGCGACCTGTCGCTCAAGGACGATAACGGCATGGAGCGTCCGCTGCTGCGCTCGACCTCCTTTGGACTGGGCATCTTCTCGTCTGTCATTACGAACGTGCTCGGGTTCGTGGCCATTATTCCAGTGATTGGCGTGGTGTTCTCGGTGCTTGAGAGCGCTGTGATCGGTGCTGTCGGTTCGTACTATTACTTCGGTTCGAGCGGCCTCGAGGGCGCACTCATCGGGTCGATGGGGCTGCTTGTCTTTGCCATGATCGTATCGGCGGTGTTGGGCATCTTCTTTAAGATGTTTGGCGATGCCGCTGTGATGCACTTTGCAGTCGCCGGCCGCGTGGAAAGCGCGTTTTCGCTCGAGAAGGTTTGGAAGTCCTATAAGGCCAACCTGGGCAAGTTGTTCTGCGCATCGATTCTCCTCGAGTTTTTGACGGGCATTGTTTCCAATATCATCACCTGGATTTTCACCGCCATCTTTGGTTTTGTTGCCGCGCTGGGCATTAGCAGCTATGGCTACTACGGCTACTATTCTCGTCCTTCGGGTCTTGAGGCAATCATCGAGGGTGGCGGCATTACGCTCATCCTGTTCCTGATGATCATCGCCTTTGTCACCGTGTTCCTGAATGTGTTTGGCACGATGCTCAAATATCGTGCCGTTGGCTACTGGGCCGCGCGCCATGCCAGCGGGTGGGCCGATGAGGATACCGATGATGTCCTGACG
>UQTN01000081.1 GCA_900543945.1 uncultured Collinsella sp.
CTTCTTTCCAGCCGTCCAGGCCGCGCACATCGGTAAAGAAGTCCGCATCGGGGTTCTTGCCCGTCACCAGGTAATATGCCGAGCGCACGGCTGCCTCCATCACGCCGCCCGTGGCGCCAAAGATCACGCCCGCGCCCGTGCCAAAGCCCAGCGGCGTATCGAGCGGCTCCTCGACCAGCGTGTCAACGCTCACGTGGCTCGCACGGATCATGCGCACCATCTCGCGCACCGTCAGCGCAACGTCCACATCGGGCGTGCCGTCCTCGCCCACCATGCTCGGCAGCGCGCACTCGGCCTTCTTGGCCGTGCACGGCATAACGGACACCACGAACAGGCGCTCGGACTCCACGCCCAGCACCTTGGCGTAGTAGGTCTTGGCAATAGCGCCGAACATCTGCTGCGGCGACTTGGACGTGGACAGGCTGTCGACAAACTCCGGATAGCGCGCCTTCACAAAGCGCACCCAGCCCGGGCAGCAGCTCGTAAACATGGGCCAGCCGCGGCTGTCGCCCTCGCCCTTGGCGGCGGCGCCCAGGCGCTCGATCAGTTCGGATCCCTCCTCCATAATGGTGAGGTCGGCCGAGAAATCGGTGTCGAACACGTACTCAAAGCCCACGCGGCGCAGCGCGCAGGCCAGGCGCTCAACGGTGGCCTCCTCGCGAGATATGCCGAGTTCCTCGCCCCAGGCGCTGCGCACGGCCGGCGCGATCTGCACCAGCACGATCTTGTCGGGATTAGCGAGCGCGTCAAACACGGTCTCGGTATCGTCGCGCTCGCGCAGGGCGCCCGTCGGACAATGTGTAATGCACTGGCCGCACGCGACGCAATCGGTCTTGCCGATCGGTGCGCGCCCGCGGGTACCCACGGCGGTATGCGTGGCGCGGTTGGTCAGGTCCCAAATCCCTAGGCCCTGCACGCTCTCGCACACCTTGATGCAGCGCATGCATTTAATGCACTTGTCGTTTTCGCGGATGATGGGAAAATCGAAATCCCAGCCCTCGCCCGCCAAATGCCTTTGATACGGCAGATAGAAAATGCCCAGATCGTTGGCGATGGTCTGCAAGTTGCAGTTGCCGCTGCGCACGCAGCTCGTGCACTGCGAATCGTGCTGGGACAGCAGCAGCTGCACGTTGGTGCGACGCGCCTCGCGGGCCTTGGGGCTGTTGGTGTGGACCACCATGCCGTCGAGCACGTAGTTGTTGCAGGCGGCAACCAGCTGGTCGCAGCCCTCAACCTCGACCACGCATACGCGGCAGCCGCCGATCTCGTTTAGATCGCGCAGGTAGCACAGGGTGGGAATCTGGATGCTGACGGACTTGGCCGCATCCAGGATCGTGGTGTGCTCGGGAACCACGACCTCGCAATTATCGATAGTGAGCTTGACCATGTTATGCGCTCCGTTTTCGGTGTTGTCGCTGACGGTGGTGTTGTTGGGCTCTACCATTCCAGGTTCCTCCCTCCGCGGAACGCGCCAAAGCCAAAGTGATCGCAACGCAGGCAGCGGCTCGCCTCCTGGCGTGCCTCCTGCTCGGTGAGACCCTGCTCAACCAGATTCCAATCGTGAATGCGCTCGCCGGCCTCGCGCTCGCCAAGCTCGCAGCGTCCGCACTCATGCTTGCCCTTAAACTGAACGGTCGGCAGCTCGACCTCGAGCTTGATCTTGTGGTCGAAGCCCAGGTAGTGGTCGATGTTTGCCGACGCCACGCGGCCGGCATTGATAGCGCGGATGACGGTGGCGGGACCGGTCTGGCAGTCGCCGCCGCTAAAGAGGCCATTAAAGTTGGGCACGACGCCGTCCGAATCGGTGACGACGCAGCCCCACTCGCAGGCAATGCCCATCTCCTCAAACGGCTTGGAATCGATGTCCTGGCCAATGGCGACGAACACGCGCTCGCAGGGGATGACGCGCTCGGGCATGGCGGCGGCACGCGGAGCCGGACGACCGCGGCGGGGCTCACCAATAATCTGCGGCTGCACGCGCAGGCCGTTCACGCGACCGTCCTCGCCCGTCTCGATGGCGAGCGGGGCCGTCAGCTCCAGCACCTCGCAGCCCTCGGCCTGGGCACCGGCGATCTCGGCGTCCTGGGCCGTCATATCGCAGATGCGACGGCGGTAGACGATGCTTACCTTTTCGGCGCCGCAGCGCACGGCAGAGCGTGCCACGTCCATGGCCACGTTGCCGCCGCCGATGACGCACACGCGCTGGCCGCTCAGGTCGGGCAGCTCGTCATCACCGATGGCGCGCAGCATCTTGACGGCCGACTCAACGCCGGGCGCCTCTTCGCCCGGAAGGCCGAGCTTCTTGTCGCTGTGGGCACCGATGGCCAGGTAGACGGCATCGAACTCGTCGCGCAGACGAGCGAGCTCCTCGCCGTTCACGGAGTGGTCGAGCTCCGCGTCGATACCGGCGCTCAAGATCCAGTCGATCTCGGCCTGCAGACGCTCGCGCGGCAGACGATAGCTGGGGATGCCGTAACGCAGCATGCCGCCCAAGTGGTGACGTTGCTCAAAGATGGTCACCTTATGGCCCATCACGGCCAAGTAGTAAGCGCAGGAAAGACCAGCCGGGCCGCCGCCGATCACGGCGACGCGCTTACCGGTGTTGTCCACCACATGCGGCTTGTGGTCGTTGAGGTCACTGTGCTCAACGGCAAAACGCTTGAGGGCGAGGATGTTCATGGGATCGTCGACCATGCCGCGACGGCAGTGCATCTCGCAGGGATGCTCGCACACCAAGCCGCAGACGAGCGGCAGCGGATTGTTCTTGCGGATGACCTTGACGGCATCGGCATAGCGGCCGGCCTCGACGAGCGAAATGTATCCGGGAATGTCGACGTGCGCCGGGCAGCCCGAGACGCACGGGACGCGGGCCTCGCGGTCAAAGCCGCAGGAGTGCTCGCGGATGTGGTGCTCAAAGTCGTCGCGGAAGCCGCGAATGGCCGTGAGCGCCATGGCGCCGGCCTCATAGCCGATGGCGCAGTCGCTCGAAAGATAGATAGTGCGGGCCGTGCGTTCAATCAGGTTGAGCGTGGACTCGTCGGCGCGCCCTTCGAGCACATCGGCGAGCAGGTCGCTCAGCGCGCTCAGGCCCACACGGCAGGGCGTGCACTTGCCACAGCTTTGAGTGGAGCACAGGTTGACGAGCGCGGCCGTAAACTCAACGGGACACGGGGCGAGCGAACTCACCGCCAAACGGCGTCCGAGCGCATCGTGCAGGTCGTCCATGACGGCCTGAGCGTGGCTGCGTTCCATTACATGCAGTCGAGCCATAAGATCCCCTCTCACATGGCAGCCCGGAGGCGAAGCCGAGCGAAGTTGCTACACGCAACACACTGACCTATAAAGTTGTTTGGCGGCAACACGGTTCGGCAGGCGGTATGAAACGTCGTCCCCAGCGGTGAAAAAGAACATTACCGCAGATAAATGCCATATTTGATAAAACGCGTTACCAAATGACAATGCCCCGTCCACGCAATCACGTGGACGGGGCATTGCTCCGGGTATGCGGTCAGCGACCCTGTTGCTTTTACTTAAGCTCGGGCCAGAAGTCCTTGTTGGCCTCGATCATGTCGTCGAGAACCTCCTTGGCGACCTTCATCGACGGCACGGTCTTGTTGAGCGTGAAGGCCTTGAGCGCCTTCTCGTACGAACCCTCAATCGTAGCCTCGACTACGAGCTTCTCGGAGTTCAGCTGCTGCATCATGAGGCCCTGCTGGAACAGAGGAATGTTGTCGCGGCTGATGACCTCGGGGCCGTTCTTGCCAATGTAGGCAGGCAGCTCGACCATGGCGTCGTAGGGCATGTTGGGGATAGCGCCCTTGTTCTCGCAAATGACCAGGAAGCGCTGCTTGGTGTCGTTCTTCAGAGCGATAGCCAGGTCGGCAATCCAGTCGCCGTGGCTGCCCGCATAGAACGTGCTCTCGTCGATCTCGCCTGTCTTCTCGTAGTGGTCGATGCCGTCGAAGAGGTTCTTCTCACGCGTCTCCTCAACCTCGTTCGCACGGGTGCGCTCGGGGTTGGAATGCTCGACGAACTCCTTCTGCTGCAGGTAGTAGTTCAGGTACGTGTTGGGCAGGTACTCCGGGAAGCACTCCATGATCTCGTACTCGCCCTTCCAGACGTAGTACCAGCTGCCCTTGGTGTGGCGGTTCTGCTCGGGGTGCTCGTCAGTGGCCTCCTCGGGCTTCTTGGACATCAGCGAGCCCATGCCCTTGAGGTACGAATCGGGCAGCAGAATCTCGTGCTCCTTGATGTACTCGCGCAGCTGCGGGAGCACCTCCTCGCCCTTGTGGCGGATCGAGGTGAACCAACCAAAGTGGTTGAGACCAAAGTAATCGTACTCGACATCCTTCTTGTCGATATCGAGCGCGGCGCAAACCACGTCGATAATCGCGATCGGCATGTCGCAGATGTTGATGATGCGAGCGTTGGGGCGCAGGACGCGGCAGCCCTCGGAGACGATGGCGGCAGGGTTGGAGTAGTTAAGAATCCAGTAGTCCTTCTTGGCATACTTCTCAACGTCGTCAATCAGCTCGACCATGGGGAAGATGGTGCGCATGCCGTAGGCAAGGCCGCCGCAACCGCAGGTCTCCTGGCCCACGCAGCCGTGACGCAGCGGAATCTTCTCGTCCTGCTCGCGCATGGCATAGCCGCCCACGCGCATCTGGGCAAACACGAAGCTCGCGTCCGTAAAGGCAGTCTCCTTGTCAGTGGTCACCGTGAGCTTGATGTCCAGGCCAAGGTCCTCGTGCAAAATCCAGTCCACGAGCACGCCGATCTTGCGCTGGCGCTCCTCGTTGATGTCGTACAGACGAATCTCGTCAACGTCGAGCTCGTCCTTGCGCAGAGCGATGGACTTGACGATGCCGGGGGTAAAGGTGGATCCGCCACCACACAGAGTAATGATCATTGTTTACTGCTCCTTCTCAATTGCGTTTTCGACCTTGTCGCGCATCTCGGCGACCTTCATGCCAAAGATGATCTGGATATTATTGCCGTTGCGGTTGATGCCGCTGTTGGGCACATGGTTGATGAGGTCCTCATTGATGAGGTCCGGGTTCTTAACGTTCACGCGGAGACGCGTAAAGCAGTTCTCGAGCTCCTCGATGTTGTCCTTGCCACCAAGACCTGCGACCAGGTCGGCAATACCTGCATCGACGCCCTCTGCGGGGGCCGCGGCAACAGCGCCCTGCTTCACCGCGACAGACGCGGCGGCCTCGCCCTCGGCAACGGACTCAGCAAGCTCGGACTCTTCCTCGCGACCAGGCGTGTGGAGGTTGAGCTTCTTGATAAGGAAGGTGAAGAGGAAGAAGTACAGAGCGGCGTTGACGACTCCAAGCACCAGCATGACCGGCCAGTTGGTCTTATCGACACCGAGGACCAGGTTGGAAACCACGATGTTGATGATGCCGCCTGCAGTCGAAGCGGGCACGGAGAGGACCTTGAGCAGGACCAGGAAGATGCCGGAAAGAACCGAGTGAACGACAAAGAGCACGGGAGCGGCAAAGACAAAGAGGAAGTCCATGGGCTCGGTGACACAGGAAAGCACGGCGGTGATGATCAGCGGTATGATGACAGCCTTGGTCTTGTCCTTGCTCTGCTTGTAGGCGGTGAAGATAAAGGCGAGACCGATACCGATGTAGGGCCACAGGTTGTTGAAGGTGTAGCTGTTGAAGTAGGTGCTATCGGAGAAGGGCTGGCCCGTCATTGCCATCTCGGCGACACGGATGGGATAGGCGCCGGCGATAACCTGATCACCCAGCGTAAGGGTGCCGCCCACATCGGAGAACTGGAACGGGGTGTAGATGAGGTGGTGCAGACCGGTGGGAACGAGCAGCTTGTTGAGCATGCCGTAGATGAACAGACCGATGTTGCCCGACTCCTTAATGATGCCGGCAACGGAGGAGATGGCACCCTGAACCGGAGGCCAAACGATGCAGAAGCCAGCGCCCATGATCCAGGAGATGATGATCATGATCAGGAACGGGAAGCGAACGCCCGAGAACATCGAAAGGGCAATGGGGAACTGCTTGTTCGAGTACTTGTTGAACACGGCACCGGTGATGCAACCAAGAATGATGCCGCCAAACACGCCGGTATCGAGCACCTGAATGCCCATAACGGTGCTCTGGCCGGTTCCGGTAAGACCGAGCATGCCGCTCGCTTCGGCAAGAGAGCCGGTGGCGTTGAGCACGATGTTGTTAGCCTGCAGGAACAGGAAGAACGACATCAGGGCAATCAGCGAAGCATGGCCCTTGTTCTTCTTTGCCATGGCGCCGGCGATGCCCACGCAGAACAGAATCGAGAGGTTGTTGATGATAAACATCAGCGACTGATAGACAACGGCGCCCACAAGCTGGAACGGGCCGGAGCCCAGCACGGGGACCACGGCGCAGATGGTCTTGTTGGTCAGAATGATGCCCACGATGAGCAGGATGCCGGCAACCGAGAGATACATCATCGGCTGAACGATCGACTTCGCGAACACCTCCAACGGCGCTTTGAAATTGAACTTCTTTTTTGCGGTCATAGCGGTACTCCCCTTCCTTTTCCGCAAATTGAGATAGGTGTGCCCTGGACAAGACCGTGAGCCTTGCCTTATATCAATCGATGTGTGGGCACGTTATGCCTAGAGACCAGGTTCTCCAAGCAGGTTAACAATGTGATATGCGAGATAACTCTTCTCGGCATCGGTAACGACAACGTTATAGGTAGACGCCAAGTGAGCGGCTATGGCGTCCGCGCACGAGAACGCGCACGGATACTTAGTTTCATCGATTCGGAACAGTGCATCGTCATTGATCTGCCCGGCCGCGGGGTCAAGCGCCCGCTGTGCGAAAAACTGCAGGTGGCGGACGAAACGCTCATAGGGCAGCGAGGTGTCATCGAGGGTCGTAGCATAGCGCTCGGAAACAATCGTGAGCACGTCGCGAACAAGCTGGACCGAGATGATGAGACGGTCGGAGCGTTGCGGCATGGTGGCGTTGACGATATGCAGCGTAATAAAACCCTGCTCTTCTTCGCTCATCTGGATGCCCATATACTCCTTGACAATCTGCAGCGCACGGTCCGCAAGCGCATACTCCTTGCGATAGAACTGCTGGATCTCGAGCAGCAACGGATTCTCGCAGGGGACGCCCTTGCGCTCGCGCTCCAAAGCAAGGCTGATATGGTCTGCGAGAGCAATGAGAATCTTGTCGTTGATATCAACATTGAGCTCTCGACGAAGCATCTGAACGATGTCCTCGGAAATCACGAGGTTGACGGTGGGGATGGACTCTAAAAGATGTGCCAAGCGGTCAATCGTACGCGAATCCTGAGAAGTTCCCTCCTGCAACGCGTAGGTCTTTTCGACCGATGCCTCGTCGATGGCATCGCCGGCATGACGGCCAAAGCAGAGGCCTCGACCGATGACGATGAGCTCAGAGCCATCGTCCGAAGTGACCATTGCGACGTTGTTGTTGAAAACTCGCTTGATAACCACGGTACCCACCACAAGAATTTACTCGGAAAGCCAGACGACAGGCTCTTTAACAGCAACAGGGCCGGAAGCGTGCTCACGAAGAGTCGAGTTCTCCGAACGCTCGCACACGATAACGAAGACCGTGGGATCGAAGCCGGCGGCGCGGACCGCGTCGAAATCGACCTCGACGAGGGGCTGGCCCGCGTCGACATGGTCACCCTGGGCAACAAGCGCATGGAAGCCCTTGCCCTCAAGTTTAACAGTGTCGATTCCGATATGCAGCATCACCTGAGCAGAGCTGTCGTCGGACATGATGCCCAGCGCGTGCTCGGTCGGGAACAGCGCCGCGACGGTACCGGAGACAGGAGCGCACACCGTTCCCTCTTGGGGAACCACGGCAACGCCATCGCCCACGGCACGGCTGCTAAAAGCGGGGTCATTGGTTTTTTCCAGATGAACAAGCTCGCCGGAAACGGGAGCGAGGATTTCGAACTCGGAAGCTGCAGTCTTCTGCTCATCCGAACCGCCCATCAGGCGAGAAAAGAAACCCATGGTGGCATGTCCCTTCATAAATATAGCCCAACCAAAATCAAGCGAATGCATCCATAGAGACACACCCGTTCAAAGACTTTGGTTAGGCCCACGTCCGAGGGACTCGGTAACCTTCCGCATTTCTTTTTACGGGAGTTATTGTAGACAAGCCCAAAGCCAGAACAATCATTATGACCGGTGAGCGGTATTATTTCTTCGATAAACGGTATTTAGGCGGCACTTAGGGGCGTTCCTTTCCCGCCGGCACCCAGGGGCACTCCTCACTCTGGTGCGTTGGGAACAGGTTTGTTTGCACCAGGTTGGTGCAGATTAACCTGTCCCCAATGCACCAATTTCGTATGCACTAGATGAAGGGCTCGCATTCCTTCCGCACGACGCAAGCCTTGCTCAGCATCTGGGAAACAGCGGATAGCTTGTTGGGATCAAGCTTGCGAGCGCCTCGCGGACATACGGCAATGCAGCGCATGCAGGAGATGCACGCCTCGCCAGCTGCTCGCTTGGGGTCGCCCTTGTCGATAGCACAAACGGGGCACGCCGCGGCGCATGCACCGCAGGAGACGCAATCCTCTGTTGCCTCGGGTGCCATGCGGTGACCTCCGGCTTGTTTATAAGGACGATTGCCGGGAATAGAGGGCTCGGATGCATCCTCAGTCAACAGCTTTTGCTGAATTTGCTGCGCAAACTCTGCGAGCTGCGCCGCATCCTGCGCATCCGGTCGCCCAGCAGCAAACTGACGAGCAACGGAATGCTCAGCAATAGCAGAAACCGCTGCAACCACCCTAAATCCGGCGCGCTTCGCAACGTCCTCCAGCTCTACGAGCGTGTCCTCAAACGCGCGGTTTCCGTATACACAAACCAAAACAGCCCGAGCCCCGTTGCCGCGCACCATGCCCAACCGGTCAGCCACCACAGCCGGGATTCTACCGGCATACGCCGGCACAGAGATTACGGCCACGTCGTCCTCAGTCATCGAGACAGCGCTGAAATCTAGCCCGCTATCGGTCAGATCGACGGTAACGGTATTTTTGTCCAGCGCCCCGGCCACAAGGCCAGACACCTTCCGCGTTCCACCAGTCGGACTAAACACAATTTCGAATACGCTCATCGAGGCACCCTCCCCTTACGCCTGGCAACGCGTCAAGCCGTTTTCACATTCAGACAGAGTATACGGCGCATAAGGGAGCTCCCCGTTTTGGTGCGCCAGGCAGCCCGATACACCAACCCATACTGCCCGCCTTTTCGGTTTGCATAATTCCCGGTACAGATTGCATATATTTATTGATTACCGCCACGTTCTCCTGAGGTACCCCATCCCGGACCGTGCAAAAAACGGAGTATTCTGCAACGCGCTCGTGCCAACACCGCCGCGAGCGGGCAAAACTGTAGGGCGCTGCATCATTTTGGGTTCCGATATAACGAGAATGACGCACCTTTGCACCGGAAAACGGAAAAGTCTGACTCAAAACGCTCGCTAGGGATATCCGAAGGCCACCGCTGGCGACGTCGAATCGTATGCAGGCAACTCGATCTGCAGAATACTCCAAAAAATGCACGGCGCACCCCATGGGACCCATTGCCGCATGGCTGAAAACGGGCCTTCAGCATCCTCCAGGTGCATTCCTGAGCAAATCACACCGGACCAACGGTCGGATGCGGCAAACAAAAGGGCCCCGAGCGTAGTTGCTCGGGGCCCTTAGTTCGCCTCGCTCTAGCGTGCGACGCGTATGTTACTTGCGCTTGCCGCCGCCGTCGCCGGGGCGACGGGAGCTACCGCCGCGCTTGCCGCCAC
>UQTN01000082.1 GCA_900543945.1 uncultured Collinsella sp.
CGACATGAACAAGGCCGCCGAGATCACCGAGCAGCAGAAGGCTGCCGAGATTGAACTCGCCGAGGCCAAGGCTGCCTGGACCGCCGAGCTCGACGCCAGCCCGCTCACCATCGATGTCTCCCAGATCGCCGATATCGTGTCCGTGACCTCGGGCGTGCCGGTGTCCTCGCTTACCGAGAGCGAGAGCCGGCGCCTGCTGCAGGCCGAAAGCGTGCTCAAGACACGTATCATCGGTCAGGATGAGGCTGTCGAGGCAGTTGCCAAGGCCGTGCGCCGCAGCCGCTCGCCGCTCAAGGACCCGCGCCGCCCCGGCGGCAGCTTTATCTTCCTGGGCCCCACCGGCACGGGCAAGACCGAGCTCGCCAAGACGCTCGCCGAGTATCTCTTTGGCAGCAAGGACGCGCTCATCAGTTTCGACATGTCGGAGTTCGGCAGCGAGTTCGAGGTCTCCAAGCTTATCGGTAGCCCTCCGGGTTACGTGGGCCACGACGAGGGCGGTCAGCTCACCAAGGCCGTGCGCCGTCATCCGTACTCGGTTGTGCTGTTCGACGAGATTGAGAAGGCGCACCCCGATATCTTCAACATCCTGCTGCAGGTGCTGGAAGAGGGTCGTCTGACCGATAGCCAGGGCAAGACGGTCGACTTCCGCAACACCGTGATTATCATGACATCCAACGTGGGCGCCCGCGAGATTGCGCAGGATGCAAGCGTTGGCTTTGGCACCACCGGCGAGCAGGGCCTTACCTCGAGCGAGATTCGCGGCCGTGCGATGGGCGAACTCAAGCGCCTGTTCCGCCCTGAGCTGCTCAACCGTATCGACGACATCGTGGTGTTCCAGAAGCTCTCGGGCGAGAACCTGACCAAGATCGCGCACCTGCTGGTGGACGACCTGCGTCAGCGCCTGATTGCCAACGGCATGAACATCAAGCTCACCGATGCGGCCTATGACAAGATCGTGGCCGAGGGCACCGACCTCACCAACGGTGCGCGTCCGCTGCGCCGCGCTATTCAAAAGCTCATCGAGGACCCGCTGTCTGAGGAGCTTCTGGCTGGCGAGTGGGGCGAGGGCGATACCGTCCTGTGCGACGTGGCCGATGGCAAGTTTGTCTTTAGCCACGGCACGGGCGAGATCCCGGCACCGCGTCCGGCAGGTACGCTCGGTGGCGATACCGCCCCGGCGGCACCGCACACTGGCAGCGCCGCGCCCGTAAGCGGCGGCGTGACCTCGGGTCCCGGCGGCATGATGCAAGCCGGTTCCGGCGCGCTGTAAGGCGTAACAAAACCTTGTGTCCACGAGGGCGTTCCAAAGGGGCGCCCTTTTTCTGTTGGAAAGGCCCCTTCGTTCAAAGTGGATCTCATTAAACACATCAATGGCGTATGCATAAACGTTGATCAAGCGTTGAGGTTGGTTGAAGGGCCCAACGTCCCTTCGGTGCGGCCCGTCTAGCCTGCTTTATCTTAATAAAGTGGCGTTTCCCCGCCGTTAGCCGATGATGCAAGGGCGCTCGGCGTTTTCGACTGGTTTATGCACGCAAAGTCTGGGAATATACAAGTCGCATGTCTTACTGTCTAACCAGTTGCGCCAAGGAGGCACCATGGATTACAAGATCACCGGCTACGAGCCCGCCCAACTGTTCCATTTCTTTGAGGAGGTCAGCGCGATCCCCCGTGGGTCTGGCAACGAGAAGGGCATCAGCGATTTCCTGGTTGCGTTTGCCAAGGAGCGCGGCCTCGATGTGTACCAGGACGAGGTCTACAACGTCATCATTCGCAAGCCCGCTTCTGCCGGCGCCGAGAATGCCCCGACCGTGATGCTGCAGGGCCACATCGACATGGTGTGCGACAAGCTGGGCTCTGTTGAGCACGACTTTACGACCGATGGTATCGACCTGGTCGTCAAGGATGGCGTCCTCACCGCTAACGGCACCACCCTGGGCGCCGACAACGGTATCGCCGTCGCTCTGATGCTCACTGTTCTCGATGACGATTCGATCGTTCACCCCGCCCTCGAGTGCGTATTCACCACCGACGAGGAGACTGGCCTGGTCGGCGCCGAGACGCTCGACAAGTCCCAGATTAGCGCCCGCACCATGATTAACCTTGACTCCGAGGAAGAGGGCGTTGCCACCGTCAGCTGCGCCGGCGGCGTCGTTGTTACCTACACCTGCCCCATCGTGCGCGAGCACAAGACCGGCAGCACCCTCACGCTCGACATCTCCGGCCTACTGGGTGGTCATTCCGGCAACGATATCAACCTGGAGCGCGGCAACGGCAACCTCATCATGGCCCGCATCATCGACCGCCTGATGGTCGCCGGCGAGCCCGCCATCGTTAGCTTTAACGGCGGCACTAAGGACAACGCCATCAACCGTGAGTGCAAGGCCGAGCTGGTTTACGCTGACCACGCTGCCGCCGAGGCCGCGGCCCAGATCGCAAAGGACATCATCGCCGACGTCACTGCCGAGCTCGAGGTCTTCGACCCCGGCTTTACCTGCACCGTCGAGATTGCCGACGACGCCGAGGTCGAGGCCATGGACGAGAAGTCCGCACTTGCCCTCATTCGCGCTCTGCGTCTTGCCCCCAATGGTGTGATTCGCCGCAACGTCGCCACCGACGGCTCCGTCGAGGTTTCCTCCAACATCGGTGTGGTTGCCACTTCTGACGACGAGGTCAAGATCATGCTGTCCCCGCGCTCCTCGATCACCTCGCTGCAGAACGAGTTCAAGGACCGCCTCCAGACGCTGGCCGATGTCCTGGGCTTCGACGCCAAGTTCGAGTTCGAGTATCCCGGCTGGAGCTATGCCGAGCATTCGCCGGTCCGCGACGTTTTTGTCGAGAGCTATCGCGAGCTCTTTGGCTCCGAGCTGCGCATCGAGTCCATTCACGCCGGCCTTGAGTGCGGCCTGTTTGCTGAGGCCCTGCACGGCCTGGACGCCATCGCCGTGGGCCCGACGCTCTCCGATGTCCACACCCCGGACGAGAGCATGGAGCTCGCTTCTGCCGAGCGCTTCTACGAGCTGCTCATCGACGTCCTCAAGCGCCTCGCTGCGTAAAGGTCGCTTTGGCTAAGCCGCTCTAAAACGGCTGGCTATGAAAACGGCCGCCTGGCGTAATGCCGGGCGGCCGTTATTCGTTACAGTGCGAGGATCCCAAGGTGCTCAAGCAAGATCTTAAGCCCGATGAGGATGAGCACGACGCCACCCACGATGGTGGCAGGCTTTTCGTAGCGCGCGCCAAAGGTGTGGCCGATCGCTACGCCGGCGACGGAGAAGATAAACGTTGTGACGCCGATAAGCGATACAGCGGGAACGATGTCAACCGAGAGCGCCGCAAATGAGATGCCTACGGCTAGGGCGTCGATTGAGGTGGCGATGGCGAGGATCAGGTACTCGCCCAGGTCAATCTTTTCGGCATCCTTGCCGTCGCCTTCATTCTCGTCCTCGGTAAAGGCTTCCCACAGCATTTTGCCGCCGATAAAGGCCAAAAGAATAAAGGCGATCCAATGGTCGATGGGTCCGATGATACCCACGAACTGGCTGCCGAGTGCCCAGCCGATCACGGGCATGCCGGCCTGAAAGCCGCCAAAGAACAGGCCGAGCACCACGGCGACCTTAAGGTTGATCTTTTTCATGCCGAGGCCCTTGCAGATGGATACGGCAAAGGCGTCCATCGAAAGGCCAACGGCAAGCAACACAAGCTCTACGAGTCCCATAGTCTGGCTCCCTCTCTGCGGGCAGGCCCGCATGTACCTCTGGTGGGGGAGCAACAAAAAGAGACCCGTGGCGTACGCGTTGCGCGCACAGCCACGAGTCTCGTTCATTAAGGCAAGCCAGGCCGCATTGGCCAGTATGTTGACTTGCCGCGCCACCGGAGGCGAACCCGGTCACGCGACTACTCCCTCATTTATGTGATTCTCGATGCTACCACATGAGTAGTCAATTTGGGACGGGCTCTTTTGACTCCTAAATAGCTACCCCAGCTGTGTTCGCTCATTCTGTAAGCATCGGATTTCGCAAGCGCCGCGGGGGCAAACCGTGAGAAACTATTTAGCGTTTATGGAGCGTATACGATGGGAGCGATGCCTTGGATAAGAACGAGCTGCAAAAGCGTATGGAACAGGCCATCCGCCTGACGGCACCTGGCCAGCCGATCCGCACCGCCCTCGACATGATCATCGCCGGCCACCTGGGCGCCCTTATCTGCGTTGGCGACACCGAAAACGTGCTCGCTGCCGGTAACGACGGCTTCCCGCTCAACATTTCGTTTACCTCAAACCGTCTGTTCGAGCTTTCCAAGATGGACGGTGCCATCGTCATCGACGGCGACCTCACCCAGATCCTGCGCGCTAACTTCCACCTCAACCCCGACCCCTCGCTTGCCACGAGCGAGACGGGCATGCGTCACCGCACCGCCGCCCGCATGTCGGTGCTCACGGATGCCATCGTGATCTCGGTTTCGGCCCGTCGTGCCGTCGTCAACGTGTACGTTCACGGCAAGAGCTACGAGATCCAGCCCGTCACCACCATCATGAGCTCGGTCAACCAGCTCGTCGCCACGCTCCAGACTACCCGTCAGTCGCTCGACCGCTCCCTGCTGCGCCTGACGGCCCTCGAGCTCGACGACTACGTTACGCTCGCCGACATTACCGGGATTTTCTCGAGCTTCGAGATCATGCAGCAGGCAAAGACCGAACTTAAGGATTGCATTGTCAAGCTGGGCAACCAGGGCAAGCTCGTGCAGATGCAGCTCGAGCAGCTCGCCGGCTCCAGCATGGATACCGAGTACGACCTGATGATTCGCGACTATGCGAGCGATTCCTCCGAGGCCAATGCCGAAAAGATCCGCGCCAACCTGAGCCGTATGACGCCCAAGGACTTGTCCGACCCGCAGCATGTGGCGGCGGTTCTGGGTTACGACGACCTGGACGAGGACTCCGTCATGACACCGCTGGGCCTGCGCACGCTTTCGCGCGTGTCCGTCGTGCGCGACGGCGTGGCCGAGAAGATCGTCGACGAGTATGGATCGCTGCAGGAGCTCATGGACGACATCAGCGAAGATCCGGAGCGCCTGGGCGACTTTGGCGTCAACAACCCTGCCATTCTTGCGGACTCCCTGTACCGCATGAAGGGCACCAAACAGGGGAACGCATAATGGCGCCCGTATGCGCCGTGGTCGTTGCCGGTGGCAGCGGCCAGCGCTTTGGTAACCCCGGTGGTAAGCAGCTCGTCAATGTAGCGGGCCGTCCGCTTATGAGCTGGTCCATCTGCGCATTTGACCGTAGCAATAAGGTCGGCCATATCGTCGTGGTTTGCCCTGCCGAGCGTCGTGCCGAGATGCGCCGCCTGGCCATCAGCCCGTATTCGTATAGCACGCCCATCAGCTTTGCCGATGCCGGCGAGACCCGCCAGGATTCCACCCGCGCCGGCGTGCACGCGGTGCCGGCGGGTTTCGAATATGTCGCCATCCACGATGGCGCCCGTCCGCTCATTACGACCGAGGCTATCGACCACGCTATCGACGTGCTCGTGAGCGACCGTGCCCTCGACGGTGTCGTGTGCGGCCAGCCTGCCATCGACACACTCAAAATCGTCGATGGCGACAACATCGTCGAGACGCCGCCGCGCGAGCTGTACTGGGCCGCGCAGACGCCGCAGATTTTTAGTGTCGACGCCATGAAGCGCGCCCATGCCGCGGCGATTGCCGAGGGCTTTATCGGCACGGACGATTCGTCACTGGTCGAGCGCATGGGTGGGCGCGTCCGCTGTGTCCAGAGCCCGCGCGATAACCTTAAGGTGACGGTACCCGAGGACCTGCGTCCCGTAACCGCGATTCTGCTTGGCCGCATGGCCGAGGGAGAGGACCTTCCCCATGTTCAGTAACCTGCGCATTGGCCATGGCTACGACGTTCACCGTCTGGTGGAGGGGCGTCGATGTATCATCGGCGGTGTCGACATTCCCTACGAGCGCGGCCTGCTGGGCCACTCGGATGCCGATGTGCTCGCGCACGCCTTGGCCGACGCCATTCTGGGCGCCTGCCGCGGGGGAGATATCGGCAAGCTATTCCCCGATACCGACCCTGCCTACGAGGGTGCCGATTCGATGGTGCTGCTCGCCCGCGTGATGGACTATGCGCGCGAGCTGGGCTTTGAGTTTGTCGATGCCGATTGCACCATTGCCTGCCAGCAACCCAAGATCACTCCGCACCGCGATGCCATGCGCGCCAACCTTGCCCATGCCCTGGGCGTCGACGTCGAAAACGTGGGCGTCGCCGCCACTACGACCGAAAAGCTCGGTTGGGAAGGCCAGGGCGAGGGAATCGGCGCCTGGGCCGTCTGCCTGCTACAGAAAACCGTTAAGGAGTAACGAATGCGTATCTACAACAGCGCTATCCATAAAAAGGAAGAGTTCCAGCCCATCGAGTCCGGCAAGGTCCGCATGTACGTGTGCGGCCCCACGGTCTACGACAACATCCACATCGGCAATGCCCGCACGTTCATCAGCTTCGACGTGATTCGTCGCTGGCTCATCGCGAGCGGCTACGAGGTCACGTTCGCCCAGAACCTCACCGACGTCGACGACAAGATCATCAAGCGCGCCAACGAGCAGGGCCGTACGGCTGCCGAGGTCGCGACGGAGTTCTCCGACAAGTTCATCGGCGTCATGCGTGCCGCCAACGTGCTCGATCCCGATGTGCGCCCCCGCGCCACCAAAGAGATCGGCCCCATGATCGCCATGATCAAGACGCTCATCGAGCAGGGCCACGCCTACGCCGCCGATAACGGCGACGTGTACTTTGCCGTGCGCAGCGATTCCAACTATGGTCAGGTCTCGGGCCGCAACATCGACGACCTTATGGTTGGCGCGCGCATCGAGGAGAACGAGGACAAGAACGACCCGCTCGACTTTGCCCTGTGGAAGGCTGCCAAGCCCGGCGAGCCCAGCTGGCCGAGCCCCTGGGGCGAAGGCCGTCCCGGTTGGCACACCGAGTGCGCCGCCATGGTGCATCGCTACCTGGGCACCCCGATCGACATCCACGGCGGCGGCTCCGACCTTGCCTTCCCGCATCACGAGAACGAGTGCGCCCAGGCCACCTGCGCCTGGCACCAGGGCTTCTCCAACACCTGGATGCACACGGGCATGCTGCTGGTAGACGGCGAGAAAATGTCCAAGTCGCTCGGCAACTTCTTTACGCTGGCCGAGGTCCTCGAGCAGCACTCCGCTGCCGCCCTGCGCCTGCTGATGCTGCAGACGAGCTATCGCTCGCCGCTCGACTTTTCTTGGGAGCGCTTGGAGGGTGCCGAGAACTCGCTCACGCGTATCGCCGGTACGGTCGAGAACCTGCGCTGGGCCGCGAACC
This sequence comes from uncultured Collinsella sp., assembly GCA_900543945.1. Taxonomy (GTDB): domain Bacteria; phylum Actinomycetota; class Coriobacteriia; order Coriobacteriales; family Coriobacteriaceae; genus Collinsella. Next base: position 7,358 of record UQTN01000082.1, read on the forward strand.
ATGCGACGGCCGATGCCGATGAGGCAGCATCTGAGGCGTTTGCCGCCAAGGCCGCCGAGACCCGTGCCGCCTTTAAGGAGTGCATGGACGACGACTTTAACACTGCCGGTGCCATGGGTGCTGTCTTTGGCTTTGTGACCGAGTGCAACCAGTACCTGGAGCAGGCGGGCGACGCTGCCGACAAGGCCGCCGCGCTTGCCGCCGATACGCTGGTCGAGCTGCTCGATACGTTTGGCGTTGAGCTTCCCGAGCCCAAAGTCGAGCTGCCGCTTGGCCTGCTGGGCGTTGCCGCCGGTTTGGTTGCCTACATTGGTGACGACGTGGATGAGGCCGCTGCCAAGATTCTCGAGGCTCGCGCCGATGCCCGTGCCGCCAAGAACTGGGATCTGGCAGACGCCATCCGCGACCAGCTCAAGGACTTGGGTCTGACGATTGAAGATACGGCCGCCGGCACTCGTATTAAGACTCTCTAATCCCTGCGGGTTTTCCAAGCACCCGACCGCCCGAGCCACGGCACCTTGCCTTTCAATCGTCGGGCATGACCTCAAGGTCTATGCCCTTCTCTTTCAAGGCAATCTGCCGCACCTCGGGCGGTCGGTCTATTTGTTTCGTTTGATAGTTGTATTTAGGAGGTCGCTTTATGGCCGACAATCGCAAGTGTGCGCCTCGTGGTGGCAAACAGGCTGCTTCTGGCTCGCGCCCGATTCGCCGCAATGACCGCGCTGCCGCTTCCAAGGACCAGCGCGAGCGCTCCCAAGCCCAGGCTGCGCGTTCGCAGCGAGATCGCAACCGCGACAACATTCAGGTCCCCAAGGGCGAGTTTATCGAAGGTCGTCGTGCTGCCGCCGAGGCGCTGCGCACTGGTTTTCCCATCAAGTGCGCGCTCATCGCCGAGGGCGGGGAGCGCGATGCCGCCTTGTCGCGCCTGGTCGATGACCTCAACGCCGCGGGTGCCCGCATTAAGTATGTGCCGCGCGCGCAGCTCGATGCGCTGTCGAGCCATGGCGCTCACCAGGGCATTGCGCTCGAGGTGGGTAATTTCCCCTATGCTGATGTCGCCGATATCCTCGATCGCGCGGGTGACGGACCGGCGCTCGTCGTCGTGCTCGACCATGTGACCGACGATGGCAACTTTGGTGCGATCGTGCGCTCCGCCGAGGTCGTGGGCGCGGCGGGCGTCATCATTGCAAACAAGCGCGCCGCCGGTGTGACCGTGGGCAGCTACAAAACCTCTGCTGGTGCCGTCATGCACCTGCCCATCGCGCAGGTTCCCAATATCGCCCGAGCGCTTGACGACCTCAAGGCCGCCGGCTTTTGGGTGAGCGGTGCTTCCGAGCACGCCAAGGGCAGCTGCTGGGATGCTCCCTTTGAGGGCCGCGTTGCGCTCGTCATGGGCTCCGAGGGCGACGGCATCTCGCGCCTGGTGCTCGAGAAATGCGACTTTTTGACCAAGCTTCCCCAGCGCGGCATGACCGAGAGTCTCAATGTGGCCCAGGCGACCACCGCGCTGTGCTTTGAGTGGCTGCGCCGCAATGCCGGCGAGCTCATGGGGGAGGAGTAGCGCATGTCCAAGAAGAACCGCGCCAAGTCCAAGGCCAAGCGCTTTGGCGAGGGCTCGGCCAAGCCAATTGTTTCGGCCGCGACCTATGGCGTGGGCGGCAATGCGTTTGCGCAGGCTATCGCCGACCCGGTCTCGACGGTGCACTCCAATAAGCCCGAGCTGCTGGTGGTCGACGGCTACAACGTGATTCACTGCACGCCGCGCTACGAAAAGCTCGTCTACGACCATTCCGACGATCCATATTCCAGCGACGTCCACGATATGGCTCGTACTGCGCTTATCAACGATGTCGCGGCGTTTGCCCAGGGCCGTTACGAGGCCGTGATCGTGTTCGACGGCGCGGGCAACATCTCCAACGAGCGCCCCAACCTACCGGCCCGCGGCGTGCGCATCGAGTTCTCGCCGACGGGCGTCTCTGCCGATACCGTGGTGCAGAAGCTCTGCATCGAGGCGCGTGAGGAAGGCCGCGCGTGCTCCGTGGTATCGAGTGACGGCACAATACAGGCCGTCGTCATGGGCAAGGGCGTCACGCGCATCTCGAGCCGTATGCTGGTGGACGAGATCAAACAGATCGACAACGACGTTCACGAGGCAGAGGAAGCTCCGCAGATCAAGATGACTCTGGGCAGCCGCCTGAGTCCCGATGCCCTGGCCAAGCTCAAGGCCCTGCGCGGACGGTAGGGGATTATCCATAGAGACCCGTTTTCCAATTGGCCGGCCCGTTGATTTGTAATCAATGGACTGTGGGTTGCCGTCGCCAAAACGAATAGTTTTTTGTTTGGCTCTGTTAGACCAAGGTTGACATAAAAACGATGTCACCGCGAGGCGGTACCCT
>UQTN01000083.1 GCA_900543945.1 uncultured Collinsella sp.
GCTCAATGATGACAAGGGTTCGCACCCGCTGCTCAACCGCGCCATTAGCGGACAGTACATGTCGGCCTCGACCATCAAGCCGCTCTCGGCACTGGCCGGTCTTGAGTTTGGAACCTACACGTCGGGGCAGACGACCAACTGCACGGGCTATTGGACGGGTCTGGGCAAGTCGTGGGGCAAGTACTGCTGGCTGCATTCCGGCCACGGCACCATGACGCTGCAGTCGGGTATCGCCAACTCGTGCGACCCCGTCTTCTACGACATGGGCAAGGCGTTCTTTTATGACGAGCAACATTCCGAGGGCCTGCAGGAGGTCTTTCGTCGCTGGGGCCTAGGCAAGACCTGCGGTATCGATCTGCCGAGTGAGGGCGCGGGCCGTATTCCCGATGCCGAGTGGAAAGAGTCGTACTTTACCGACGCCTCTGCCGAGGACCGCAAGTGGAATGCCGGCGATATGACCAACATTGCCATCGGCCAGGGCGACATCCTGGTGACGCCCCTGCAGATGGCGTGCGCCTATATGGGTCTTGCCAACGGCGGCAAACAGTACGTGCCTCACGTGTTTTTGTCTGCCGTGTCGCGCGATGGCGACGGCGATGCCTATAAGTACAACGGCAAGGGCAAGAAGAAGCGCCTGGAGGCCAAGATCAACAGCGATTCGGATTTGGCTCTTGTTCGCAACGGCATGCACGACGTGATTTACACGGCATCGACGTCCCTGGCGGCTCACTTTGGCACCCTGACGCCGCAGGTATACGGCAAGTCGGGCACGGGCGAGAAAAGCGGCGAGGACGAATACGCGTGGTTCTGCGCCTATGCGCCGGCCGATGATCCCAAGTATGTCATCGCTACTGTCCTGGAGCAGGGCGGCGGTGGCTCAGATACCGCGATGCATGTCGTGCGCGATGTGCTCGGCGTGATTTATGACGAGCCCGATACCTCTTCGGCCTCGGGCGATTCTTCGGTTCGATAGGAGGTTGCGATGGATTTTTCTCCGGCGGATCTGTTCCGTTCAACCAAGACCGGCTCTCGCAGCAGCCTGGACCGCGTCAACAAGCAACTTTCGGCCTCGCGCGGCACGTTTCGTCAAAAGGTGCATATCGGTGTGCTCGTGGCTACAGTGGCGCTTGTCGCCTACGGTGCCATCATTATCTGGTCGGCTTCGCAGTTTAAGGCCGATGCTTCGTTCTCACGCCATCTGTTGGGAATTGGTATCGGGGCGGTGTTGGCGGTGCTGGTCTGGCGTACCGATCTGCGCGGCATCTCTAACTTCTCGACGGCGCTGCTCGTCATCGACCTGATCGTGATCTTCTCGCCCAAGATTCCGGGCCTGTCCTATACGGGCGGTCTGGGCATGACGGGCTGGATCAAGATTCCCGGTATCGGCTTGACATTCCAGCCGGTTGAGCTTGCCAAGCTCATCACCATCTTCTTTATCGCCACGCTTGGCTCGCAGTATAACGGCCGCATCGATACCGTTCGCGACTACGTCAAGCTCTGCGGCATGCTGTCCATTCCGTTTTTGGCCGTCGTCGCCATGGGCGACCTGGGCTCGGGCCTGGTCGTGCTGGTCTCGGGCGCCATCGTCATCTGCATGAGCGGTGCACGCCGCGAATGGGTGCTGTCGACCCTGGCCCTGCTCGTGGGCCTGGTGGCCCTCGTCCTGGCGCTCGATTCGGTCTTTGATTCGTTGCTCGGCCACGATGTGCTCATCAAGCAGTATCAGATGAACCGCCTGACGGTCTTTATCGACCCCGATAATGCCGATTCGGACGATGCCTACAACCTGCAGCAGTCGCTTATCGCCGTTGGCTCGGGTGGCTTCTTTGGTAAGGGTTTGGGCCATGCGACGCAGTCGGCCGGCGGCTTTCTGCCTGAGTTCCACACCGACTTCGTCTTCGCCTTCCTGTCCGAGACCTTTGGCTTTTGCGGTTCCTTTTTGCTCCTGTGCCTCTACGTGCTGCTGATCTTTTCGACGATTCGCGTCGCCTTTAAGTGTGAGTCGCTGTTCTTGCGCCTATCGTGTGTGGGCATCGTTGGCATGTGGGCGTTCCAGACCTTCGAAAACATCGGCATGTGCATCGGCATGATGCCGATTACCGGTATTCCGCTACCGTTTATTAGCTTCGGTTCGTCTTCGATGATGATTCAGCTGCTGACGGTGGGTATCGTACAATCCATATGGCGGCATCGTTCGGGCGCCGCGTAACCGCTGGAGGGGTTTGCTATGAAAATTCCCGTAGATAAGCTGACCCGCGCTTTTAAGATGGGCGCGTCCGTTAAGAAGGATTCCGATACGCCGGTGCGCGTCTCGGTCTATTTGGATTCGTCCGCCTCGCGCTTTCTGGCCGAGACGGTGCGTGACGCCTTTGTACCGCAGACGACCTCGGGCATTGTGCGCGTCGAGCGTCTGGGGGTGGAGCGAATTGCTCCAAAGACCGATACCGATGTGGTGCTGGTGCTCTCGTGCGGCTCCGACCGCTTGGAGAGTGCCGTGCAGGAGCTCGTGATCGCCGGCGCCCCCGTGTGCGTGCTTGCCGAGTCTGCTGTGGAGGTGCCGTTTATCGAGGAGTCCACGCCTGTGCTCGGCGTGGTAGCGGCAACCGATAAGACGTATCTGCTCGAGACGCTTGCCCGCTGGATTCTCGATCGCACCGAAAAGGAAACGGCTTTTGCGGCGAACTTTGCCTTCATGCGCATCGCGGCGGCCAATCGTATCATCACCTCGTGCGCGCTCACCAATATGGCGACCGGTGCGCTGGTGTTTTTGCCGGGCGCCGATTATCCCGTTATGGCGCTGGCGCAGGTGGGCATGCTCTTTGAGCTCGCTGCCGTCTTTGGACGCGGCATTAAGCCTGAGCGCGGCTACGAGGTCGCTGGCGTGCTTGCCGGCGGTCTTGTGATCCGCGCGGTCACCCGCGCGCTCGTCAAGCAGACGCCGCATATTGGGTTTGCCGTCAAGGCGCTCACTGCTGCTGCGGGCACCTATGGCATGGGCCGTGCGCTCGTTTCGCTCTACGAGCGCGATGTCGACTACAGCCGTGCCAACGCGGTGGTCACTGCCACGTTCTCCCGCGTTCGCGATCTGGTGACCACGGTCGCGGGCGCTACCCGTCCTATGGCGTCCTATCAAGACACATCCGATCTCGCTGCTTAGGGGTTTTCCGTTGCGCGTTCCGTATCAAGACTGTTTTCATTTAATTGAGCCGCTGCTCGCCAAGGTCGAAAAGCCGAGTCGCTATATCGATCACGAGTGGGGCACGCTTTCAAAGGCCGATGCCGACTACCGTTGCTGCTTGATCTACCCGGATGTGTACGAGGTTGGTCTGCCCAACCAGGGCATCGCCATCCTCTACAATATCCTTAACCAGGCCGAGGGCATCTCCTGCGAGCGTGGCTATGTGCCGTGGCCCGATATGGGTGACGCCATGCGCGAGGCGGGTATTCCGCTGCTGTCGCTCGAAGGTGCTGCCCCCGTCGCTTCGTTTGATATCGTCGGTCTGCATGTGCCGCACGAGATGGCGGTGACGAACTTCCTCGAGGCACTCGATCTCGCTGGCATTCCGCTGTTAGCGGCCGACCGAGGTGAAGACGACCCCATCATCATCGCCGGCGGCCCCTCGGTGTACAACCCCGAGCCGTACGCGGCCTTCTTCGATGCCATCCTCATCGGCGAGGGCGAGGAATCGCTGCTCGAGACCTGCCAGCTGCATCGGCGCCTGCGCGACGAAGGAGTCCCGCGCGCGCAGATTGTTGAGCAGCTTGCATCCATTGCCGGCAACTACGTGCCGTCGCTCTATGAGATTCGTCACGACGAGCTCTGCTCGCCGCATGGCTACACCGTGCCGCGCGAGGGCAAGGATGCTCCGGCCGTGGTCTACAAGCGCGTCGTCGAGGATTTCGGCGCCACGAATCCGCTGTCGCAGTCGTGCGTGCCCTATGCGCAGCTGGTTCACGACCGCCTGTCTATCGAGATTCTGCGCGGCTGCGCTCGCGGCTGTCGTTTTTGCCAGGCCGGCATGACGTATCGCCCGGTGCGCGAGCGTTCGGCCGACCAGATCGTCTCGTCGGTGATTCAGGGTCTGGAAAAGACCGGCTATGACGAGGTGTCGCTGACCTCGCTCTCCACGACCGACCACTCCTGCATTCGTGACGTGCTCGGCAGGCTCAACCGTCGCCTGGAGGATACGGGTATTCGCGTGTCTATTCCGTCGCAGCGCTTGGATTCGTTTGGCGTGGATATGGCCGAGTCGGTCGCCGGCGAAAAGAAGGGCGGCCTGACGTTCGCGCCCGAGGCCGGCAGCCAGCGCATGCGCGACATCATTAACAAGAACGTGACCGAGGAGGACCTGGACCGTGCGGCCAAGGCGGCCTTCGAGGCCGGCTGGAACCGCATGAAGCTCTACTTTATGATGGGCCTTCCCGGCGAGCGCGACGAGGACATCGTGGCCATCGCCAATCTGGCCGATCACGTGCTGGAGCTTGGTCGTTCCGTGGTGCCCAAGGCTCGTCGCGGCTCGATCTCGGTGTCCATCTCGGTTTCGGTCTTTATCCCCAAGGCTGCCACGCCGTTCCAGTGGTGCCCGCAGCTCGACTACGACGACGTCAAGCGTCGCCAGAAGTTGCTTATCACGAGCGTTCGCAACCGTGCCGTCCGCGTGCATTACCACGATGCCGAGACTTCGCTCATCGAGGCCGCGCTGTCCCGCGCCGGTCGTGACATGACGCCCGTCATCATCGATGCTTGGCGCGCGGGCTCTCGCTTTGACGCCTGGGTAGAGCATTTCTCGCTCGATAACTGGAAGGAGGCTGCTGCCAAAAACGGTATCGACCTCAATGAGCTCGTGCACCTGCCCTACGAGTTGGACTGGCGCCTGCCGTGGGAGCACGTGAGCCCCGGCTGCACGCGCGGCTTCCTCGAGCGCGAGTACCGTCGCTCGCTTGAGGGCGTCACGACTCCCGACTGCACCCGCACGTCGTGCACCGGCTGCGGGATCTGCCCCACGCTCCACGCCAAGAATGTATTGATGGGTGATCGCGCATGAGTGAGCGCCTGACCGACAACCCCACGCTCTTTAGGCTTCGTGTTCGCTATGGCAAGCGCGATCGCCTTAAGTACCTGGGCCATCTCGAAGTAATCCATACCATTGAGCGCATCGTGCGCCGTGCGGGGCTTCCCTATGCCGTCACGCAGGGCTTCTCTCCGCACATGCGCGTGGGCTTCTCTTCGGCGCTACCGGTGGGTACGTCGTCGACTTGCGAGTGGTATGACCTGTTTATGACCGAGTTCGTGGCGCTCGACGAGGCGTTTGGGCGCCTGGTTGCGGCGTCTCCGGTCGATCTGGCACCCATCGAGGCGGCGTACATCGACGTGCATACGCCGGCGTTGACGGCTCAGCTTACGCGTCTGTCGTATCGCATCGACCTGCACTTGGATCCCGGGGCGCCCGTAAGCGCCGACGAGGTGCGTCGTGCGATCGACACGCTGCGCGCGGGCCATGGCATCGACTACGCGCGCGGCAAAAAGAGCAAGCGCTTGGATTTGGATCACACGCTCGTGGGCTATGAGCTCACGGCGGGGGAGCGCCCGGACCATTTGGTGCTCATGCTCGACACCCATGCCGATAACGAGGGCTCCATGCGTCCGGAAATTTTGCTTTCCGCTGCTGATGTTTTGTTGCAGGGCTTGACCCCGGGCGTGGATGCACCTATTGTTTCCACCGGTATGCAAGACCTCGTGACCATCTGCTCCTACGATGTCGAGCGTCAGAATCAAGCATGCGAGGACGACGAGGGCCGACTCGTCAGCCCCATACCTGTGCGAACTTGTGGATTTGCTCCACATACTCGTTGACGGGGGTATTTTCGCCTGCTACTATATTCGGCTGTTGCACTAACTGATGCATGAAGGGCAAGTAAACATGTACGCAATCGTTAACACGGGCGGCAAGCAGTACAAGGTCGCCACCGACGATGTCATCACCGTCGAGAAGATCGAGGGCAATGAGGGCGACAAGGTCACCCTGCCGGTCATCTTCCTCAACGATGGTAAGAAGATCGTCACCGATCCCGACAAGCTGGCTAAGGCCAAGGTTACCGCTCAGATCGTTGAGCAGTTCAAGGGCGAGAAGCAGCTGGTCTTCAAGTTCCACAAGCGTAAGCGCTATCGTCGTCTGAAGGGTCACCGTCAGCAGCTCACCAAGCTGAAGATCGTGAAGGTCCAGGCTACGTCCCGCGCCAAGAAGGCTGTCAAGGCAGAGGCCGAGGCTGTTGCCGAGGCTCCCGTCGCCGAGTAGATAACACTCGTAACGAAAGAGTAGGTATACACAATGGCACACAAAAAAGGACTCGGTTCCTCCCGTAATGGCCGTGACTCCCGCGGTCAGCGCCTTGGCACGAAGCGCTATGCCGGCCAGACGGTAACCACGGGCACGATTCTCGTCCGTCAGCACGGCACGCACATCCACCCGGGTGAGAACGTTGGCCGTGGCAAGGACGACACGCTGTTCGCGCTGGTCGACGGTACCGTTGAGTTCCACAAGGGTATCAAGCACAGGGTCAGCGTACGCCCGCTCGCGAACGCGTAATTTACCCTTCATAGAGCACATATGTGGGAGGCACTTGAGTTTTAGGATTCAAGGGTCTCCCTCTTTTTGTAGGAGGCGATTCTGTTGTCACAGTTCACCGATATCAGCCGCATTAACGTGTGCGGCGGCGACGGCGGAGCCGGATGCATGTCGTTTAGGCGCGAGGCATTTGTCCCCAAGGGCGGCCCCGATGGCGGCGACGGCGGTCGTGGCGGCAATGTCGTCATCCAGGCCGATGCTCAGCTGTCTTCGTTGATCGATTACCGCTTTAAGCATCACTTCCGCGCCGAGCGCGGCACGCACGGGCAGGGTGCCCGTCGTAACGGTAAGAGCGGCGAGGACCTAATTTTGAAGGTTCCTATGGGCACCGTGGTGCGCGAGCTCGACTCCGAGACGCAGACCCCGATGTTCGAGATTGCCGACCTGGTGCATGATGGCGAGCGCGTTGTCGTGGCGCCCGGCGGTGCCGGTGGCCTGGGCAACACGCACTTTGTGACGTCGGTGCGCCGCGCGCCCGCGTTCGCTCAGCTGGGCGAACCGGCCGAGGAGCACTGGATTGAGCTTGAGATGAAGCTTATGGCCGATGCCGCACTCGTGGGCTTCCCCTCAGTGGGCAAGTCCTCGCTTATCGCGCGCATGAGTGCCGCCCGTCCCAAGATCGCCGACTATCCGTTTACAACGCTCGTGCCGAACCTCGGCATGGTGCGTGCCGGTGAGCATTCTTACGTCGTTGCCGACGTTCCTGGTTTGATCGAGGGCGCGAGCGAGGGCAAGGGCCTGGGCCACCAGTTCCTGCGTCACATCGAGCGTACGGCCCTGATCATGCACGTCGTCGACATGACGGGCGGTTTTGAGGATCGCGACCCGGTTGAGGATTACCGCATCATCAACCGTGAGCTCGAGCAGTATGGAGCAGAGCTTTCGGAACGTCCGCAGATCGTCGTCGCCAACAAGTGCGATGCGCCGGGCACGGCCGACAAGATTGCCGACCTCAAGCGCGCCGCGCTCGACGATGGACATATGTTCTTTGCCGTGTCCGCCGTGACGGGCGCCGGCCTCAACACGCTGATGCTTGCCGTGGGCGAGCAGGTGGCTAAGCTGCGCGCCGAGCTGTCGGTCTCCGATGAGCCGGTCGATCTGCGCGACGAGGAGTGGGAGCGCCGCCGTCTGCAGCGCGAGAAGCGTTTCCGCATTGTCCAGGAGGAGCCCGGTGCCTTCCGTGTGGTCGGTCGTGCCATCGAGCGCATGGTCATCCAGACCGACTGGGAAAACGAGGAAGCCGTCATCTACCTGCAGCATAAGTTTGCGCGCATGGGTGTCGACGATGCGCTCGAGAAGGCCGGCTGCCGTGCGGGCGACGAGGTCCGCATTTGCCAGCGTGCCTTTGACTTTGAGGGCGCTGAGGACTTCTCGGAGTACGAGGAGCTCGAGGACGCTGGTGAGGACGTTGCCGTTGAGGCCATTGACGTGGCCGATGCTGCGGATGAGGGCGTCGAGGCTATCGATGCGGCTGATGCCGCGGACGATGCCGAGACCTCGGAGGGCGAGTAAGCCATGTCGCTGCGCGGTGGAATCGGTTTGCCCGAGCTGCCCATAAAAGAGGGCAAAGAGTTTCGGCTTGGCATTATGGGCGGCACATTCGACCCGATTCATTACGGGCACCTGGTGACTGCCGAGCAGGCGCGCGAGTCGCTCGACTTGGACGCTGTGCTCTTTATGCCGGCGGGCTCTCCCGCCTTTAAGCTTGACAAGCCGGTTACGCCTGCCGAGGACCGTTATGCCATGACGGTCCTCGCCACCGCCGCGAACCCGGCCTTTTTGGCGAGCCGGTTCGAGATTGACCGTCCGGGTGTAACCTATACGGCCGATACGCTTCATGCCCTTCGCGATTTTTCCCCGCCGCAGGTAAAGCTCTACTTTATTACGGGCGCCGATGCGATTATCGATATTGTGACCTGGCATGATGCCGAACGAATCGCTGAGCTTGCTACCTTTATTGCGGCGACGCGACCGGGCTTTGATATCGATACGGCGCGTGCCCGAATCAAAGAGTCGGGGCTGCCGTTCGACGTGCGCTATATTCAGATTCCGGCGCTGGCGATCAGCTCGACGAACATTCGTAAGCGAGTTGCCCGCGGCATGAGCGTGCGCTATCTTACGAGCGAGTCCGTGCTCGGCTACATTCGCAAGCGCAGGCTATATGCCGATTTGGGCCAAGAAGATTTTGAGTGATGGGGGCTACGTTGTCGGTAGAGGATCAGTTTGAGGGCGATGAGCGCGCGCTGCTCAAGCGCATTCAAGAGCTGCTCGATGTTCGCATGAAAGATAAGCGCAAGCGCTATGTGCATTCGCTGGGTGTTGCCGAGACCGCACTTCATCTGGCCGAGGTCTACGGCGTTGACCGCTTTGATGCGGCTGCCGCCGGCTTAATTCACGACTGGGACAAGGTTCTTTCCGATGACGAGCTCGTGGCCCGCGCGCTTCACTATGGCATCAAGGTTGCCGGCTCTCCTTCCGCCGCGACGCCGCTGCTGCATGGCCCGGTTGCCGCCTATGAGCTTCCGCAGCTTTTTCCCGAGCTGTCGCCGGCTGTTTTCCAGGCTGTCGACCGTCACACCGTGGGTGCCTGCGACATGACGCCGCTCGATATGGTGGTCTTTGTGGCAGATGCCATCGAGCCCAACCGTCACGGCGACTATGCCCATGCGCTGCGCAAGATGGTGGGGAAGTTCTCGCTCGATGAGTTGTTCTTCTCCTGTTTTGCGCAGGGTCTGGTCTATGTGATCCAGTCCGGGCGCTATCTTTATCCCACGGCTATTACGATTTACAACCATTACGCCCAGCTGCGCTAGCTCGGGTGTGTCTAGAAAGAGGTATTCCATGGCCGACGAGACCATGACTGACGAGCAGATTCTTGAAGGTGTGGAGCACAAGAGTTTCGTTGCCACGTCCGACCGCACCGCCGCCTCGCTGTCCGCGAGCGGTGTCGCCGCCGAGGATGTCGCCCGCGCCGCCGCGCAGGCCGCCTACGACAAGAAGGGCGAGGACGTGCAGGTGCTCGACCTGACCGAGCTTTCCGACGTGTGCGACTACTTTGTGCTTGCCACCGGTACCAACAACCGCCAGGTCG
>UQTN01000084.1 GCA_900543945.1 uncultured Collinsella sp.
GCGCAGCGAGGGCTTCTTGCATGTCCGAGGACGTTTTGGGAGGTAGCCCAAACAGCCCCGGCGATCCTGCGGGAGTTAAACCCCTTTAGAACTTGTTGTGGAAGGTACGCGAAATGACCTCGTCCTGCTGCTCCTTGGTGAGCGTGTGGAAGTTCACGGCGTAGCCGGAAACGCGAATGGTCAGCTGCGGGTACTTCTCGGGGTGAGCCTGAGCGTCGAGCAGCGTCTCACGGTTGAAGACGTTGATGTTCAGGTGGTGGCCACCCTTCTCGGCGTAAGCGTCGAGCATGTGGACCAGGTTATCGGCCTGAGTCTCGGAAACTTCAGAAACCTTCATAATGTGTCTCCTTCGATCGATAGGCGCCGGCCGAAACCGGCGCGCCAATCAGTAATCGTTATTGTTAGTATAGCACTAACAATAGTTACTCGCCCAGCTGATCAAGATCGATATCGCCAAAGAACACCTGGTCCTCCTTGCCGAGCGCGCCCGGGATGATGGAGAAGGTGTTGGAGATGCCGTCCTGAGCATCGCGGAACGGGAGCTTGGAAACCGAAGACAGCGAAGCGATGGCGCCGTGGCTATCGCGCTTGTGCATGGGGTTAGCACCCGGGGCGAAGGGCTGGCCAGCCTTGCGGCCATCAGGCGTAGAACCGGTCTTCTTGCCGTACACGACGTTGGAGGTGATGGTCAGAACCGAGGTCGTGGGCACGGAGTTGCGGTAGGTGTCGTTCATGCGGATGTACTCCATGAACTGGTGCACAACGTCGTGAGCGATCTGGTCGACGCGGTCGTCGTCGTTACCGTACTTGGGGAACTCGCCCTCGGTCTCGAAGTCGACGATGATGCCGTTCTCGTCACGGACGGGGTGGACCTTGGCGTACTTGATGGCGGACAGGGAGTCAGCCACGACGGAAAGGCCAGCGATGCCCGTAGCGAACCAGCGATGCACGTGCTTGTCGTGCAGAGCCATCTGGATGCGCTCGTAGCAATACTTGTCGTGCATGTAGTGAATGATGTTCAGCGAGTTGACGTACACGCCAGCGAGCCACTTCATCATGTCGTTGTACTTTGCCACAACGTCGTCGTAATCGAGCGTATCGCCCTCGACGGCGCGGTACTTGGGGCCGACCTGCTTCTTGGAGACCTCGTCAACACCGCCGTTGAGTGCGTACAGCAGGCACTTGGCCAGGTTGGCGCGAGCGCCGAAGAACTGCATCTCCTTGCCGATGCGCATGGAGGACACGCAGCAGGCGATGCCGTAGTCGTCGCCGTGGTAAACGCGCATGAGGTCGTCGTTCTCGTACTGGATCGAGGAGCTGGCGACAGAAGTCTTGGCGCAGAACTTCTTGAAGTTCTCGGGCAGACGGGTCGACCACAGAACGGTCATGTTGGGCTCGGGGCTGGTGCCCATGTTCTCGAGCGTGTGCAGGTAGCGGTAGCTCATCTTGGTAACGAGCGTACGGCCGTCAACACCCATGCCGCCGATGGACTCGGTGACCCACTGCGGATCGCCGGTGAACAGGGCCTGGTACTCGGGGGTACGGGCAAACTTGACCATGCGGAGCTTCATGATGAAGTGATCCACGAACTCCTGGATCTGCTCCTCGGTGAAGGTACCGTTGGCAAGGTCGCGCTCAGCGTAAATGTCGATGAACGTAGAGGTACGGCCGATGGACATAGCGGCGCCGTTCTGCTCCTTGACGGAAGCGAGGTAGGCGAAGTACATCCACTGGATGGCCTCCTGCGTGTTGGTAGCAGGGTTGGAAATGTCGAAACCATAGGTCTCGGCCATCATCTTGAGCTCGCCGAGGGCGCGGATCTGCTCCTGCAGCTCCTCACGATCGCGGATGTTGTCGGCGGTCATGACCGTCGGGGTGGAAGCCTTCTGGGCCTCCTTGTCCTTGATCAGGTAGTCGACACCGTACAGGGCGACACGACGGTAGTCGCCGATGATGCGGCCGCGGCCATAGCCATCGGGCAGACCGGTGATGATGTGGGCCGAACGGCAGGCGCGCATCTCGGGGGTGTAGACATCGAAGACGCCGGCGTTGTGGGTCTTGCGCTCGAAGGTGTAGCGCTCGACAACGTTCTCGTCGATCTTGTAGCCGTGCTGGCTGGCAGCCTGGCAAGCGATGCGGATACCACCGTTGACGTGCAGCGCGCGCTTGAGCGGCTTGTCGGTCTGGAGGCCGACGATGGTCTCCTTGTCGCGATGGGCGTTATCGATGTAGCCAGCGGGGTGGCTCACGATACCCGTGACGGTCTTGGTGTCCATATCGAGGACGCCGCCCTGCTCGCGCTCCTTGAGCAGCAGGTCGAGAACCTCGCCCCACAGCTCCTTGGTACGCTCGGTCGGGCCGGCGAGGAACGACTCGTCGCCCTCGTAGGGGGTGTAGTTCTTCTGGATGAAGTCTCGGACGTCAACCTCTCCCGTCCAGATGCCTTCCTTGAAGCCTTCCCATGCCTCCTGCATTGTGTAACCACGCTCCTAGTTACGTGTAATGCGGCGCTCTCTCACACCGCTGCTTATTGAATTCTTGAATGTTAGACCTGCATGACCGGCTTCATTCGCTTTCCGCCGCACATTAGCACAGGGAAAAACGTTTATTCACCTTGGTCTTGCAACCCTAAACCCAAGATTTCACCCGTTAGTGAAGGATAACATAGCCACCCCCTTCATCAGGGCTGTTATATGTTCCTTTTTTTGTGTCATTAGAGCGTTTTCAACAAATCCGCAGGAAACGCGCCCGCCATCAGCTACCGTTCACCGAATTATTTGATATTTCCCCTTGCCTTTATACGTCCTTCACTCTAGCTGTTATGCCAGCTTTAGCAGGGTAAAGTGCCTCTGAGTAGGCTTTAGGACATGTCTAACGATCTGCCCCCAACTTTGCTGGTACCGACGGTGTACGGAGAGTTTTCTAGGCATGTCCCAAAATCTACCGCATAAGGTGTGCATACAGGGGTATCATCTTTCACCGAAAATAGTTTCTAGTGTTAGGGGTTTTCGGTGGAAGATACCGATTTCCATGAGCTTGGGCGTCAGCTCTTAACTGAGTTTGGCAGCATGCATCATCGCATTTCACGCTCTGCGGACAAAGCTCTCGGCGGCGAGATGGCTGTCATGCGCGCCCTCATGCTCGCTGGCGGTTCGCTCACGCCGAGCGAACTCGCAAATCGCGCCTGGGTCTCGAGTGCCCGCATCGCCAATATCTTACGCACTCTCGAAGCCAAGGGCTGGGTCGAGCGCGAGCACTCAAAGACCGACCGTCGTCGTGTACACGTCACGATGACCGATAAGGGATTCCAGAATCTCGAAATCAAACGTCGGGAATTCGAGGAGCGCACCGCGGCCTTCCTCGAGCAGCTCGGCGAAACAGATACCCAAGAGATGGTGCGCCTTCTAAGGCGTTTCAACGAAATTATCGACCGCAATCAAGAAAGGAGAGATGCCGAGTGAGGATTCTCAAGCTCTTTAAAAAGCATGTCCTGGCACTGTTCACAGCTATCGTACTTATCGTAATCAGCTGCAACGCCGATCTGGCACTGCCTACCTACATGAGCGACATCGTCGACGTGGGCGTACAGCAAGGCGGCATCGCCTCGCCCGTGCCCGACACCATTCGTGCCGAATCACTCGATGACCTTGAGCTCTTTATGAGCACCAAGGACGCCAAAGCTGTGGAGGCCGTGTTTAGCAAGGCTGACAAAAAAGGCATTCGAACGTACAAGGGCACCGAGGAAGAGCGTGCCGATGGCGGCAAGATTGCCGACATTATGAGCCTGCCCGAGACCGTCGTCCTTTCTCTCAACCAGGGCATCGACGCCAGCTCCATGGGCGACATGACCGGCGCATCCACCGAGGCAAGCAATGGCGGCGGCGCCCAGGCCATGCCCACCCCCGAGCAGATGGCGGCAATGACGCCCGAGCAGCTCGCCGAGATGCAGCAGAAGGCCACAGCGGCGCAAAACATGCAAAAGCAGATTGATGCCGACGGCGGCAAGATCACCATGAAGAGTCTGCGCCTAGGTGTCGAGGGCGGTCTGGTAGACCAAAGCAAGCTCGTCGAGGGCGCCAATGAAATGGCGGACAAAATGGGCTCCATGTCGGGCTCCATCGTGACCCAACGCGCCGTGAGCTATGTGCAAGACGAGTACAAGGCGCAGGGTATCGACCCCGCCGACGTGCAGAACGCCTACCTGGGCCGCATGGCGACCACGATGTTTGGTCTGTGCCTGATCTCACTGGTCGCCACCATCCTAACCGGCGCCGTGGCCTCGCGCACCGCCTGTTCCATCGCACGCGACCTGCGCCGCGAGACCTTCAACAAGGTCATGCACTTCTCGCCAGCCGAGGTGGGCAAGTTTAGCCAGGCCTCGCTCATCACTCGCTGCACCAACGACATTCAGCAGATTCAGATGGCCGCAACCCTGTTTATCCGCATGTGCCTCATGGCGCCCGTCATGGGCATCGTCGCCGTCATGCGCGTCCTGGCCAACCACACCGGCCTGGAGTGGACCATCGCCGTGGCCATCATCGCGGTCTCGGCCGTCGTCGGCGTGCTTATGGGCCTCACCATGCCCAAGTTCAAAAAGATGCAGAGCTTTGTGGACCGCGTGAACCTTACCGCCCGCGAGCTGCTCGACGGCCTTATGCCCATCCGCTCGTTTAACCGCGAGGAGCATGAGCTCGAGCGCTTTGACCAGGCGTCCCTCGACCTGATGACCACGCAGCTCTACACCAACCGCGCCATGAGCTTTATGATGCCGCTCATGATGCTCGTCATGAACTGCATCACCGTGCTTATCGTCTGGTTTGGCGCGCAGGGCGTGTCTGACGGCGTGATGCAGGTCGGCAACATGATGGCGTTCATCTCCTACACCATGCAGATCGTCATGGCGTTTATGATCCTCACCATGGTTTCGGTTATCCTGCCCCGCGCCGAGGTCGCAGCAGAGCGCGTGGAAGAGGTCATCACCTGCCCCACGAGCATCAACGACCCTGCCTCGCCCAAACTGCCCGCAGCCAGCGCGCCGCGCGGTGAGCTCACCTTCCGCGACGTGAGCTTCCAGTACCCCGATGCCCGCGCCGATGTCATCAGCGGCGTGAACTTCACCACACATGCCGGCCAGATGCTCGGCATCATTGGCTCAACGGGTTCGGGCAAGTCCACGCTCGTGCAGCTGATTCCGCGCCTGTACGACGTCACGGGCGGCAGCATTTCGCTCGACGGCATCGACGTGCGCGACATGACCCTTTCCGAGCTGCGCCACCGCATTGGTTACATCCCGCAGCAGGGTCGCCTGTTCTCGGGCACCGTCGAGAGCAACCTCAAGTTTGCCGGCGACATGGTGAGCGATGATGATATGCGCCAGGCGGCACGCATCGCCCAGGCCGAGGACTTTATCGCCGAGCGCGAGGGCGGCTACGACTCCCCCATCAGCCAGGGCGGCTCCAATGTTTCGGGTGGTCAGCGCCAACGCCTGGCCATTGCCCGCGCGTTGGCCAAAAAGCCCGAGGTCGTGGTGTTCGATGACTCGTTTAGCGCCCTCGACTACAAGACCGACGCGCGCCTGCGCGAGGAGCTGGCCAAAAACGTCACCGACGCCGCACTCGTGGTCGTGGCCCAGCGCATCGCGACCATCATGCACGCCGACCAGATCATCGTGCTCGACGACGGTCACGTAGTGGGCACCGGCACGCACGAGGAGTTGCTGCACGGCTGCCCGGCGTACCTGGAGATTGCACAGTCGCAGCTTTCCGCCGAGGAGCTGGGGCTTACCCAAGAAGAAATTGCAGCCGTCATGGAAGGAGGCGAGCGCTAATGGCAGACGAGACCAAGACTCAGATTCCCAAGCCCACCCGCCAGCGTGGTCCCATGGGCCGCATGGGTGGCATGCGCCGTGGCGAAAAGGCCAAGGACTTTAAGGGCACCATGAGGCAGCTGCTCGGCTATATCGGCCAGCACAAGATTGCCGTGTTTGCCGCCGTCGCCTTTGCCGTGTGCTCGGTCATCTTTAACATTGTGGGGCCCAAGGTGCTCGGCCAGGTTACGACTAAGCTGTTCGAGGGCTTGGTTGCCAAGGTCAACGGCACCGGCGATGTCGACTTTGGCTGGATTGCCAAGACGCTCGGCCTTTTGCTCTGCCTGTACCTGGCGAGCTCTGCCTGCAGCCTGATCCAAGGCTGGCTCATGACCGGCGTCACGCAAAAGATTTGTTATCGCATGCGCAAGGAGATCGCCGCCAAGATCGCCGTCGTTCCGATGAGTTACTTCAACGGCCACAGCAAGGGCGACGTGCTCAGCCGCATCACCAACGACGTCGATACGCTGGGTCAGTCGCTCAACCAGAGCGTGACGCAGCTCATCACGTCGGTGACGCAGATTATCGGCGTGCTCGTCATGATGCTTTCGATCAGTCTGCCGCTCACCGGCGTCACCGTGCTCACACTGCCGGCCGCCGCGATTATCCTGACCGTGATGATTCACTTCTCGCAGCCGTACTTCCGCGAGCAGCAGCAAGTCCTGGGCACCGTCAACGGCATTATCGAGGAGGACTTTGCCGGTCAGAACGTCATTCAGGTGTTCGACCGCGCCGAGGCCTCGATCGAGGAGTTCGACCGTCAAAACGACCGACTGTTTGTGAGCGGTTGGCGCTCGCAGTTCCTGTCGGGCCTGATGATGCCGCTTATGAGCTTGGTGGGCAACATGGGCTACGTGGGCGTTGTCGTGGTGGGCGCACAGCTCGCGCTGACCGGCAATGCCACGCCCGGCGACATCCAGAGCTTTATCCAGTACGTGCGCAACTTTACGCAGCCGGTGCAGCAGCTGGGCAACGTGAGCAACACGATGCAGTCGATGGCCGCTGCCACCGAGCGCGTCTTTGAGTTCCTCGCCGCGCCCGAGGAGGAGCAGAAGGCCGACGCCCAGATTCCCGAGAAGCGCCCCGGCCACGTTGAGTTCGACCACGTCAAGTTTGGCTACACGCCCGACAAGACCATCATCCACGACTTTAGCTGCGAGGCGCAGCCCGGTCAGACCATCGCCATCGTCGGCCCCACCGGCGCCGGCAAGACCACGCTCATTAAGCTGCTGCAGCGCTTTTACGACGTGGACGGCGGTTCGCTGCGCGTCGAAGGCGTCGACGTGCGCGACTGGGACCGCGCGGCGCTGCGCGGCGAGTTTGCCATGGTGCTGCAGGACACCTGGCTGTTTAACGGCACCATCCGCGAGAACATCCGCTACGGACGCCCCGATGCGACCGACGCCGAGGTCGAGGCCGCCGCACGCGCAGCGCGCTGTGACCACTTTATCCATACGCTTGCCGGCGGCTACGATTTTATGATCAACGAAGAGGGCACTAACCTGTCGCAGGGTCAGCGCCAGCTCGTGACCATCGCCCGTGCCATTTTGGCCGACCGCCCGGCGCTGATTCTAGACGAGGCGACTTCCAACGTGGACACCCGCACCGAGGAGCTCATTCAGCGCGCCATGGATGCGCTGATGCAAGGCCGTACAAGCTTTGTCATCGCGCACCGCCTGTCCACGATCCGTAACGCCGACGTGATCTTGGTGATCCGCGACGGCGACATCGTCGAGAAGGGCACACACGACGAACTGCTCGCCCAAGGCGGCTTCTACGCCGACCTGTACAACTCGCAGTTCGACGAAGCGGCGTAAATTCTGCCGCAGGGAACGAATAACGCCCTAGAACGGGGACGCAGGACAATCTGCGTCCCCGTTTTTGTTTTGCAGCCCTCGAACCGCCTCCCCTGGGACCTGATTGACGCCCTCCCTCAAGGCCCCGTGGACAAAAAATGGCAAATATGAGTACTGTCACCTTTTTAGTAACAGCCAAAACTGCCCCAAACGACCTCATTGCGGCCTAGATATGCCTTCAAATTGATCAAAATGCCCGGTAGCATACTTCTGTGTGCCAACGTTAATGAACATATTTACTGTTGTGTCTATTATCTTGTAAGATCGATATGATACTACGCTAGCAACAGTACTCATATTTGCCATTTTTTGTCCACAGGGTATGCCGCAGAAGATCCAACTTGCTCCAGCGTGCCGTACGTTGGCCCTCCCCTTCCGGCGAGCGCCGACATTTCCCCAGATAAAACCGACCAAAATAAACCTGTCCCTTTTCGGCAGGTTTCACTTGCACTTTAGCGTGCGACAGCGGATAATGCCGAGCATTCGAGAATTCGCCAATTGTTGCCGTTAATTGATAAAGGAGGCCCCATATGGCCATGGAATTCAAGCGCAGGCTGCCGATCCCCATGGAGATCCGCGAGGAAATGCCGCTTTCCGCCGAGCTTACCGCCAAAAAGCAGGCATTCGACGCCGAGGTCGCCAAGGTCTTTACCGGCGAAGACGCACGCAAAGTGCTCATCATCGGCCCGTGCTCTGCCGACCGCGAGGATTCGGTGCTTGAGTACATGAACCGACTGGCCAAGACCGCCGAGGAGGTCAAGGACAAGCTCATCATCATTCCGCGCGTCTATACCAACAAGCCGCGCACCAAGGGCACCGGCTACAAGGGGCTGCTGCACAACCCCGACCCCGAGGCGCCCGATGACCTGCTTGAAGGCGTTAAGGCCATCCGCCACATGCACCTGCGCGTCATCGAGGAGACTGGCTTCTTTACCGCCGACGAGATGCTCTACCCGTCCAACTACCAGTACCTCGTCGACCTGCTGAGCTACGTCGCCGTGGGCGCGCGCTCGGTCGAGAACCAGGAGCATCGTCTGGTGTCGAGCGGCATTTCGGTGCCTGTGGGCATGAAAAACCCCACCGCCGGTTCCACCACCGTTATGCTCAACTCCATCTACGCCGCCCAGGCACATCAGAGCTTTATCTTCCGCAACTGGGAGGTCGAGTGCGACGGCAACCCGCTCGCGCACGCCGTCATGCGTGGCTACATCGGTCTCGACGGTCGCACCTACCCCAATTACCACTACGAGCACCTGGAGCGCCTGGCCGAGCGCTATACCGAGCATGCCGGCTACGCCAATCCGGCGGCAGTCATCGACTGCAACCACGACAACTCGGGCAAGCGCCCGCTGGAGCAGTACCGCATTTGCAAGGAGGTACTCGACAGCTGCCGCCGCAACGAGTCCATCTCCAAACTGGTCAAGGGCTTTATGATCGAGTCTTACCTTGAGGACGGCAACCAGCCGGTCGATGGCGGTGTCTTTGGTAAGTCGATCACCGACCCGTGCCTGGGCTGGGAAAAGACCGACTACCTCATCCACGAGATCGCGGAGCGGGTTTAGTTACGCGGGTTTACCAACCCGCGTAACGGCTCGACGCTGCAAACCCGCCAGAGCGGCAATCTGCCTTT
>UQTN01000085.1 GCA_900543945.1 uncultured Collinsella sp.
TTAATCGGCCAAAACGTGTGCGCTCTCTGCTGGGGCTAAAAAAGCCCCGTCCCAAAAAGACTACTCAGCAGAGCTACTTTGCGCTGGTAAGAACACCGGTGGTGTCAAACGCCGGGGTAAAGCTCTCGTCTACCGCGCCGCCCTCTTGCCAAAACATCGTCGTAAAGCCCAGGTCGTCGGCATGGTCGAGCACCTGCTCGTACTCCTCGCGCGTTACGGCACGGGCCGACTCGCCGCCCTGCTCGCGCATGAGTGCATTGGGCGTGTACTGGTTCATAACCGAAATCGGCACGTCGCCCACCGTCTGCCACACCAGGTCCAGCACGCGGCACGAATCGTCCGCATGCCCCGGCAGCACCAGGTGGCGCACGATGATACCGCGCTTCATGAGCCCGTCCTCGTCCACCAGCTCTCCCCCGCGGCGCTCGATCTCGCACGCCATCTGTGCCAGGCCCGACACGGCCACGCGCGGGTAATCCTTAATATGAGAAAGCGACTGCGCAAGCCCGGCATCGGCATATTTAAAGTCGGTGAGCCACACATCGACCAGGTCACCCAGGGCAGCTACGGCACTCGCCCGCTCATAGCCGCTCGTGTTGTAAACGATCGGGATGTCCAGCCCGCGCTCCCTCGCTGCGGCAATCGCGGCCGGCAGCAGGTGAGCATAATGCGTCGCAGTCACCAGGTTGATGTTGTTGGCTCCCTGGTCCTGCAGTTCCAGCATAATCTCGACCAGACGCTCAGGCGAAATCTCAAGGCCAAAATTGCCGGTCGAGATCTCGTGGTTCTGGCAGTAGATACATTTAAGCGAGCAGCCGCTAAAGAAGATCGTGCCCGAACCGGCCTCGCCCGAGATAGGCGGCTCCTCCCACATATGAAGCGCCGCGCGGGCCACCCTGAGCGTGTCGTTAGCACCGCATACGCCGCGCACGCCCTCATCGCGCGCCGCACCGCAACGGCGGGGACACAAATGGCAGGCGGGCGAAAAAAGTTCGGTCAACGACGTCGGCATAAAAACATGCTCCAAAACAACGATTCAGCAGCTCAAACGTAAAGGGCCAGGCCGCGTAGACGGCTCGAGCCCCAAGGCGCCGTAATCGTCCGACACGATTTTTGTAATGTCAAGACTGGAATCGATAAAGTGCCGCTTTATGATGTAGGTATTCCGCCCCCCGCGGAGCAACTGGGTGAACCGTCGCGTTTATTTAGGGAGCCCACACAGTCGTACCTAGTACAGGTATCCTTCGTTGTTAAGGACGCTGGAACAGTCGATGAGGGCACCCACCTGTTTTAGGTGGGTTCATTTTCGTAACGTGGGGGGTGGTTTTCTTTTGCCGAAAATCACCATCACGGTCCATATGGATCCCCGTCGGCATCCCGACAAGCCATCGACAACATCCCAATATCTGGTAAGCGCGTGATTATCGCTGCGTGCAATTACATGCACCCCCCTTGGTCGAGTATTATGGTTCGGCTATGCCCTTTGCGCATGGCGTTCTTCTGACCTTTTCCTTCGACGCTTGGCGGTTTTTAGATTCATGGCTTCATCCCCGAGCTACATACCGTACCTATGCGTGGCAGCGGCGGCCTTTATCACGACCTTCCTCGCGGTGCCCCTGGTCAAGCGCTTGGCAATTAAGCTCGATGCCGTCGACTATCCTTCTAAGCGCCGCATCAACACAAAGCCCATCCCGCGTTTGGGCGGAACGGCGGTGTTTTTGGGCCTGGTCGTTGCCTGCATTGTGCAAATCCTAGGCACCTGGCACCTAGGCTGGCCACCCGTCCTGGTGCCGCACCCGCGCCTTCACATTAGCTATCCCATGCTGGCGCTCTCCTTTACCGTCATCTTTGCGACCGGCGCTATCGATGACGTCTTCCAACTCAAGCCCAAGCAAAAGCTGGCCGGGCAGGTCCTCGCCGCGCTCATCGCCTGTATCGGCGGCCTGCGGATCGGCGTCATCGTCAACCCGTTTGCCCCCGGCGAAATCATGCTCGGGTGGCTCGCCTACCCCATCACCGTAATCTATCTGGTGGCATTCACCAACATCATTAACCTCATCGACGGCCTCGACGGCTTGGCCACGGGCATCTGCGGCATCGCCTCGTTCACCATGTTTTCGATGGCCGTTCTCTCGGGCCGCATCGACGCCGCCGCGCTCTCCATTGCGCTCTTTGGCGCCTGCCTGGCCTTTTTGCGCTACAACTTCAACCCCGCAAGCATCTTCTTGGGCGACTCGGGGTCGCTGCTTCTGGGCTTTGCACTGGGCTCCATCTCGCTGCTCAACGTGAGCCGCACCGCCGCGCTCACCTCGCTTATCATCCCGCTCATCGTTGCCGGCGTGCCCATCATCGACACGTTTAGCGCCATCGTGCGCCGCAGGCGCGCCCACATTAGCATTGGGCAGGCCGACAAGGGCCACATCCACCACCGCCTAATCCAAGAAGGCTACAACCAAAAACAGGCCGTGCTGCTCATCTATGCCTGGTGCATCATGCTTTCGGCCGGCGCCGCCGCGATTAACCAGGTCGAAGTGCCCATGCGTGTGCTCATCTTTACCGTGCTCGCCATTGGCTCGGCGGCCTTCGCCAAGCACCTGCACCTGTTTGAACCCGTGCTACGCCACCATTACAACAAGCGCACGCACGAGGACGAGCTCGTCACCCCCGACGACCCCGCCTTTAAGCAGGAGGAGCAGGCAGCCGAGGAGCGCAAAGAAGAGCGCCACCACAAGCTCTAGGGCAAGCTGCCGAGGATGTGCCAAGGCACCGTTGGCCAAGCGCGGCCGCGCCGCGCCCATCGCACAAGCCGCACCACGCGCGTCCCTCTCCCGCCCTCGCCTACTTACGCACCGCCCCTCCAATAAACGCGTTATCATCTTGACCCATGAACATACGTTAGGAGCAATCATGCCAAACGAGAACAGCTACGAAGTCGCGCTGCAAAAGAGCAACGCCATTCGCGAGGGCCTGACCAAAACGCCCGAGAAGTTCACCATGCTCACCGGCGACCGCCCCACCGGCCGTCTGCACCTGGGCCACTACTTCGGTACCCTCAAGGGCCGTGTTGAGCTGCAGAACATGGGCGCCAAGACCAACGTGCTCATCGCCGACTACCAGGTCATCACCGACCGCGACACGACCGAGCACATCCAGGACAACGTGTACAACATGGTCATGGACTACCTTGCCTGCGGCATCGATCCCGACAAGACCATGATCTACGCGCACTCCGCCGTGCCCGCCGCCAACCAGCTCATGCTGCCGTTCCTGTCGCTGGTCTCCGAGGCCGAGCTGGCGCGCAACCCCACCGTCAAGGCCGAGATGGAGGCCTCGGGCCACGAGCTCACCGGCCTTCTGCTCACCTACCCGGTGCATCAGGCCTGCGACATCCTGTTCTGCAAGGGCAACGTCGTGCCCGTCGGCCGCGACCAGCTGCCGCACATCGAGCTCACCCGCACCATCGCCCGCCGCTTTAACAACCGCTACGGCAAGGTGTTCCCCGAGGTCGACGCGCTGCTGTCCGAGACCCCGCTGCTGCCGGGCCTGGACGGTCGCAAGATGAGCAAGAGCTACGGCAACGCCATCAACATCTCGATGACCGCCGAGGAAACGGCCAAACGCATCAAGAAGAGCCAGACCGACTCCGAGCGCATGATCACGTTCGATCCCGAGAACCGCCCCGGCGTGTCTGGCCTGCTTTCAACAGCCGCCATCTGCACCGGCCGTTCCGAAGTCGAGATTGCCGAGGAGATTGGCATGGGCGGCTCCGGCCAGCTCAAGAAGTACGTGACCGAGGCCGTCAACAAGTACTTCGCACCTATCCGCGAGCGTCGCCAGCGCTACGAGAACGATCTGGACTATGTGAAGGACGTCCTGCATGAGGGCAACCGTCGCGCCAATGAGATCGCCGAGCAGACCCTGGCCGAGGTTCAGGACGCCATGGGCATGGTGTACTAGACCGATTTGCTGGCTTGAGCTTTCGATTGCTTTAGGGCGGGCGCTACGGCGTCCGCCTTTTTTGGAGCCGGACCGCTTCAGCTCCATCCATCACACTCTCCCGACAAACAGGAACAGGCCCGCCGGCAGTTAGCTGCCAGCGGGCCTGTTCCCGAAGTACACCGTTGAATCGCACAGAGGGGAGGGATGCGAATCAAACTCAACAGGGCAGGCTTTTTCATCGCCTATTGCCTGCTCCGTTGCTGAAACAATATAGTTCACCGTGGCTTACTTTCTAGCGTCAAACTACCCCAACACACCTTCTCCATAAGTTAGCCCAGGTAAACCTGCAACGGAAAGCCACCACAAAGGGGACAGGCACCTTTGTGGTGGCTTTGACCACGGCAGAGCTGTTAGAGTCCAGCAGGCCAACGACAGGCGGCCAGATCAACATGCATGGGATCGGCAAACGTCACGGCCTCCCCCATTAAGAGCTCGCGCTGAGCATCGGGGCCGCCAAAGGCAAAGCCCTCACAGATACGGCCGTCGGCAAACACCACGCGATGACAGGGAATTTGGCCAGGGCGCGGATTACTATGAAGGGCATACCCCACGTACCGCGCACTTCGTGGACGACCGGCAAGCAGTGCCACCTGACCATACGTGGCGACCATCCCCTCGGGGATCTGCTCGACCACCCCGTACACCCGATCAAAAAAGCCCTCAGACGCCATTGCTCGCTCCCTTCCACCCGGAAAAGCATAAACCATCACAAAGGGGACAGGCACCTTTGTGATGGTTTATGGCAGGTCGGTTAGTTGGCGGGCTGGAAGAAGGCTACTGCCACGGCGCCGGGGCCAACGTGGGTTCCGATGGTGGCGCCGATGGTGTGAACGGGCAGTTCGCCCTCGGTGTGACCAGCCCACAGTGCCGCGCTGTCCTCGATATACTTCTTGAGCACCGCATCCGAAAGACCCGTATAGCCGAGCGCCAGCGGCATGGAAAAGTCGATGCCGCCCGCCTTTTCGACCTTTTGGTTCAGCAGGTTGCGGCCGTTCTTGGAACCGCGCGCCTTGCCCAGCTGCACGATCAGACCGTCCTCGACAGCCACCACGGGCTTCACGTTGAGCAGCGTGCCCACGGCGCCGGCCGCAGCAGACAGACGACCGCCGCGCACCAGGTACTCCAGCGTCTCGAGCAGGCCGATAACCACCACACGGTCGCGCACGGCCTCGACAGCCGCCGCGATCTGAGATGCACTGCGGCCCTCGTCCACCAAGCGCAGCGCATACTCGACCAGGACGCGCTCGCCCAGGGTGACGTTGTTGCTGTCTACCACGAACACGTCGCCACCTGGCGCCTCGGCAAGTGCGGTACGGGCACTCTGATTGGTGCCTGATAGCTTAGCGCCCACGGTAATAATCACAGCCTCGTCGCCGGCCTCACGTGCTTCGGCAATCGCCTGCGAAAACGCGTACGGGTTGACCTGGCCGGTCTTGGGCAGCTCGTCGCGCTCCACAAGCATCTCGTAAAAGCGCTGGTGATCGATGTCGACGCCATCCATATACACATCGGTGCCAAAGGTGACGGACAGCGGCAAAACGTCCAGTGCCGGGTGCTCGGCCGGCGACATATCGCTTGCGGAATCGGTAATAATGCGGACGGACATAGCGAATCCTTTCTTGCGCAGGTCCCGCGCAGGGAATTTTGACAGCAATGTCCCGGCACGGCGTACGCGCTCAAACGGGACGATGCAGTTCTTGGCTGAAAGCTAGCGCCAGCGCGGCTCTAGATCTCGCGCAGGGTGTTGAGGATCGTGCGCAGCGATGCATACATCTGCTCGCGCTGCTCCACGCCCATGGCCTTGCCGGTGGTATCGAGCACCTCGCGAATGATGCGATCGGCCTCGCTCATGCTCTCGCCGCCCAGGGCAGTCAGGCGCACCGGAGCACGATACTTGACGGCCGCATCACCCGAGTCGTCAACCTCGACGTAGCCGCCCTCCTCCAGATGTGCCAGTGTGCGCGAAACGGCGGCACGGGTAACGCCGGCCATGCGGGCGAGGTCGGCGCCAGTCAGGCCGTCCTTGCTGCGCTCAAGATAGTACAGGCACATAACGTCGGAGCCCTTGAGGCCCAGCCTTGCGCCTTCGGACGTCTTGATACGCTGAATCTCCTTGTAGAGCCCGCTGATCAGTCCAACAAAGTCCTCGAAACGTGTCTCGTCGTTCTGCTGCATGGGAGACGACCGCCTTTCGCTTGCATAATGCTTACGGGTAAACATCTTAGTCGCATAAGCCGACACCCGTACCCAAATACCCCATTTGTTAACCCATCAACATAAAAACCACCACAAAGGGGATAGGCACCTTTGTGGCGGTTTTGACCGGCGAACATGATCCGCAGGCGCCGCTACAGCTCCACGCAGGGATTGTCGCGAGTCACAAGCGTCTTAACGACAACCGTCGCTCCCAGATAGCGCTCGAGCAAATCGGCAAGACGATCGATGGCGGCCTGGCAGTCCCCCATTCGCTCGGGCTCTACGCACTCAATCGCCAGGAACGCGTCCGCCGAATCGTCGGACAGGGCCGTTCGAACGCCGTCGCGCCAGTTCCAGCAGCGGCACACGGCGCCCGCATCATCGACGTAGGCCAGCTCGCCGGACAGCGTCGGGTCATCCGCTTCCTCGCCAAGCGGCAGGAACGCGTCGCCGCCGTCGGTCACCTTCAAGCGAAGGTCTCCCTCGATCGCATGCAAATCCTCGCCGCCTACGGGTAACGCGTAGGTCAGCGACACCGTGTTGTAAATGTCCACCGCGGGCGTAATGTGGCCCACCGGCTTGCCTTTGAGCACGCGTTTGAGCAGGTTCTCAATTGAGCAACGCGCGCCCTTCTTGGTCTTGAATAGGCGATATGCCTCGCGCCATGCCTTAACCGGCGCATTCTCGCTGATAGTATCGCTGGTCAGATGACGCTCCGCGTCGATATTGGCGCGGTCGAGCAACGCCGCAATCGCGTCCACGTCCTCTTGAGGAATCTGAGCCGCGGGCTTCATGCCCTTTACGACCACAACACCGACAGCCGCCTGCGGAAATAGCTCCCAAAACGAATCCTCGGCAACGAAACTCTTCATGTGCTCTCCCTTCATAGCATGCGCCCGAGCCCGGGTGCCTAAACAAAAAGCGCCCTTACGACGGCCACCTTCAAAGTCCTACGGTGCCGCCACAAGAGCGCTTACGCTGCCCCCATCCGGAGAAGGGAGCGATATGTTAGGCGTATTATAACCCGAGTCATCCGCGCGAGTAAAACCACCACAAAGGTGCCTGTCCCCTTTATGATGGTTTTGGGTCTGAGGCGACGCTAGTGGCGAAGTCCCAGCAGGCCGTGGCCGCGATGACGGGCGTCGGCGTGCACCTGAGCGTGCGGACCGGCGGCCTTGACGGATTCGGGCAGGTGCGAGTACTTCTTCTCGAAGTTCTCCTCGAACATCACGGCCAAGTTGTGCGCGGCCTCGTCGTAGCGAGCGGTGCTCTGCCAATACTGGCGCGGCACCAGGATGCCGTCGGGTACGCCGTGGCACGTGGTGGGAATGTCGACGTTAAAGATGTCGTCGTGCACGAACTCGCTGTCCTCGATGGTACCGTCGAGGGCGCGGGCCACCAGGGCGCGCGTGTAGGCAAGCTCGATGCGATGACCCACGCCGTAGCCGCCGCCGATCCAGCCGGTGTTGACCAGGTACACACGCGTGCGGCCGTCGGCGATGCGCTCACCGAGCATCTTGGCATAGACCATGGGGTCGAGCGGCATAAACGGCTCGCCAAACAGCGAAGAGAACGTGGGCGTGGGCTCGGTGACGCCGACCTCGGTGCCGGGGATCTTGGCCGTAAAGCCCGTCACAAAGTGATACATGGCGGCGTCGGCCGTCAGGCGCGAGATGGGCGGCAGCACGCCAAAGGCATCGCAGGTCAGGAAGAGCACGACGCTTGGAGTGGTGCCCATGCCCTTGGTCCACGCGTTGGGAATGTGCTCCACAGGGTATGCCACGCGCGTGTTGTGCGTGATCGAGATGTCGTCGTAGTTGGGCTTGCGGTTCTCGTCGAGCACCACGTTTTCGCAGATCGCGCCAAAGCGGACAGCGTTGAAGATCTCGGGCTCGTGGAACGCGTCCAGGCCCTCGCATTTGGCGTAGCAGCCACCTTCGATGTTGAAGATGCCCATGTCGGACCAACCGTGCTCGTCGTCGCCGATCAGCAGCCGCGTGGGGTTGGCCGAAAGCGTGGTCTTGCCCGTGCCCGAAAGGCCAAAGAACACGGCGGTCTCGTGCGTGACGGGATCCATGCTGGCCGAGCAGTGCATGGGTAGCACGTCGTCCTCGACGGGCAGCAGGTAATTCATGACGCTAAAGATCGACTTTTTAATCTCGCCGGAGTAGCCGGTGCCGGCGACCAGAATCACGCGTTCCTGGAAATTGATGACCACGGCGGCGCTGGAGTTGAGGCCCTTGATGGCAGGATCGCACTGGAAACCGGGCGCCGCGAGCACGCAGAAGTCGGGCTCGCCGGTGCGCGCGATTTCGCGGGCGAGCGGGCGGGCGAGCATCTGCTTGATAAAGAGTGCCTGGCTGGCACGCTCGCAGGCAACGAGCAGTCGACGCGTGTGGTTGCGGTCGGCGCCTGCCATGCCACGGGTAACGAACACGTCGCGCTCGTTGAGATAGTCGACGATGCCGGCCTTGATGGCCTCATAGCTCTCGACGGACAGCGGGCGGTTGACGGCGCCCCAGGCAATCTTGTCGTGGACATCGGGGGTGTCGACGATAAAGCGGTCATTGGGGGAACGACCAGTGCGCTCCCCCGTCTCGATCACCAGCGCGCCGTTGGATGCCATGCGGCCTTCTTCGCGGCGGATAGCGTGCTCGACGAGCTCCGCGGCGGGTAGATCGACCAGCAGACGGGGCTGATTCTCGGCGGGATCTTCGACCAGCGCAATACCAAAGTTGGACAGAACTTCTGCAGGGGTAACACCAGGCATGGGGCCTCCTTTAAAAGCGCGACACGCGGACGCGGCGCGCACTTTACTCACGTAAAGCCCGTTGTACCCGATATGCAAAAACGTTTTTGCGGCAACGGCGAAGCGCCCGCCCAACGGTCAAAAATCGCAGGCAAGCGGCCTAGTCGTTAGAGACACTCTTGAACAGGCAACAACCAAGGAGCGACCCCGGATGCCGGCACTTAGGGACGTTCCCAAAGTGCCGGCACATAAGGAACGTCCCCAAATGCCGT
>UQTN01000086.1 GCA_900543945.1 uncultured Collinsella sp.
GGACTTGCAGCGACGGACCTCAGGACGCTCTTACACCACGTCTGCGCGCGCCACCAGTGAAGACGTCCATAAGAGGAGAGATTGGCCGAGATTATGCCGGCAGGTGAACCTTTGGCGCATCAAGTGGTCCATGTGGGCGCCCAAGAAAATACAAATTTGAACTAATTGTCCAGGGAAGGTTGGCGAGGGATAGAAAAAGGGTCGGAAGCGAGCTTCCGACCCTTTAAAAGCATCAAAGATGATGCGATGCGTGGCAGGCTACAGCGCGAAGTCGCCGCCGACGAGCGTGGAGACGGGCTCCTCGTGGTAAACGGCGGAGATGGCCTGAGCGAACTCCTCGGCGACCGAGATGGTCTTAATCTTGCCGCCGACCTCGACGGGAATGGCATCGGTGACGACGCACTCGACGATGGGGGCGTCGTTCAGACGCTCGATGGCCGGACCGGAGAAGATGCCGTGGGTGGCGCACACGTAGATGTCGCCGGCGCCCATAGCCTTGAGCTCCTTGACGTTGGCGCACAGGGTGCCAGCGGTGTCGATCATGTCGTCGTTGATGATGCAGGTCTTGCCCTTGATGTCACCGATGATGCCCATGACCTCGGCGGCGTTGTGGCGCGGACGGCCCTTGTGGGCGATGGCCAGGTCGCAGCCGAGCATGTCGGACAGCTTCTTGGCGGCCTTGGCACGACCCACGTCGGGGGAGACGACAACCAGGTTGTCGGTGTCGAAGTGCATGTCGTTGTAGTACTGGCCAAACAGCGGCAGCGCAGACAGGTGGTTAACCGGGATATCAAAGAAGCCCTGGATCTGACCCTGGTGCAGGTCGAGGGTGATGATGCGGTTGACGCCGGCGCGCTCGAGCAGGTTGGCGACGAGGCGGGCAGTGATGGGCTCGCGCGGGCCGGCCTTGCGGTCCTGGCGGGCATAGCCGTAGTGGGTGATAACGGCGGTGATGGAGCGGGCGGATGCGCGCTTGGCAGCGTCGGTGGCGATGAGCAGCTCCATGAGCATGTCGTTGACGTTGCCGCCGGCCACGGACTGAATCAGGAAGACGTCGGCGCCGCGGACGGTCTCGTCGTAGCGGGCGTAAATCTCACCATTGGCGAACTGCTTTAGCGTAAGGCCCGAAAGCTCGACCCCAAGGTACTCAGCAATCTTCTGAGCGAGGGGACGGTTGGAGGAACCGGAATACACGCGGATGGACTTGCGCATATTCTCCGACTTCTCGGGATCATTAATCGGCATTACCCTTCTCCTTTATATCGAATGCCATATAGATGCCTTCTTGCATTGTAACCGCGCGGCGGGGTTTATCGAGTCTTGATAACGTCTTTACCGTCAACGGACACGAACCGACCACTCATCCGGTCGCGCAGGTCAGCATAGAAAAAGGAGCCGTCCCCATGGGAACAGCTCCTTAGATGCTTGATAAAACGTTATACCTCGTCGTCCTCGTGCAGACGGCGGCGATAATCGGCGGCCCAGCCCTCAATATTTACCTGACGGGCACGACCCAGTCCGAGTGCGTCTGCCGGGACCGGCTCGGTGATGACGGAGCCGGCGGCCACGAGCGCGCCGTCGCCGATCTGGGCAGGCGCGACCATCATGGTGTCGGAGCCGATGAAGGCATCCTTGCCGATGACGGTCTTGTGCTTGTGCACGCCGTCGTAGTTGCAGGTGATGGAGCCAGCGCCCACGTTGACGCCGGGGCCCATGGTGGTGTCGCCGATGTAGGACAGGTGCGGCACCTTGGATCCCTCGCCGATCGTGGACTTTTTGATCTCCACGTGCGTGCCGGCCTTGGAGCCGTCGAGCATGTGGGTGCCCGGGCGCAGGTAGGCGCGCGGGCCGCAGTCGACGCCGTTCTCGATGACGGCCTCGATAGCGATGGTCTCATCGATGGTGCAGCCGCTGCCGACGGTGGTGTCGGTGAGACGGCTGTTGGGGCCGAGCTGACACTCCTCGCCCACGGTGACGTGGCCGATCAGGTGCGTCTGCGGCCACACGATGGTGTCGCGGCCGATGACGGCGTCGGGGCCGATCCAAGCCTGCGTGGGGTCGATGAAGGTAACGCCCTCGGCCATCCAGTGCTCGTTGATGCGGTCGCGCGCGATGGCGGTGAGCTGTGCGAGCTGGATGCGGCTGTTGACGCCCAGACCGTCGCGGTAATCATCGCAGTGGAAGATGGAGACCGCCTGGCCGTGGCCCTTGAGAATTTCGAGCATATCGGGCAGGTAGTACTCGGACTGCGCGTTGTCGTTGCCGATCTCGTCAATGTGGGCGGCGAGCTGTGCACCGTCGAAGGCGTAGCAGCCGGCGTTGCACTCGAGCAGCTCGGCGGCTTGCTCGGGCGTGCAGTCCTTCTGCTCGATAATGCGCTCGATTTGGCTGTCGGCACCCAGCTTGATGCGGCCGTAGCCGAAGGGGTCGGGCGGGGTCATGGTCATGACGGTACAGGCGAGCTCGCCGGTAGCGACGGTCTGCGCAAACTTGGCCACAGTGTCGGCGGTGATGAGCGGCAGGTCGCCGTTGAGCACGACGACCGGGCCTTGCGCGATGCCGCAGGCCTCGAGCGCGACCTTTACGGCGTGGCCGGTGCCCAGGCGCTCGGTCTGCTCGACGCACTCGACCTTGGTGGCGCTGGTGGCGTAGGCGCCGTCGATAAGGGCGCGCATCTCGTCGGCGTGGCTGCCGATGACGACCACGACGCGGCTGCAGCCGGCCTTGATGGTGGCGTCGACGATCCACTGGACCATGGGCTTACCCAGGATCTTGTGCGAAACCTTGCAGTGGTTCGACTTCATGCGGGTGCCCTCGCCGGCAGCGAGGATAATTGCGGTTGCGTCCATGTGATCTCCTGTTACGTTATAGAGACGTGTGTTTGGAAACGATACACGGCGCAATATGATACCGCAGGCATATGATGAGCGCGTAACGATTGACGCATTGCCGCCGATGTCGGTGCCGTTGACGCGGTGTTTGCGCTGGTTGTGTATGGTGGCGGCGCTGCGGCGTTGACGTTTGAGCGAGGGGATGGGGTGCCCGTGGATATCATGCGAGAGGAATCGGGCAACGAGCCCGTCGCGGCATTCTCGATGTCGCATCCGGCTGTGCCGGCACTCTATATAGTGCTGACGCTGGGGCTCACTATGTTCTCGATGCAGCCGGTACTGATTGCGCTGTCACTTGCGGGCGGGCTGGCGTATGGATTTGCGACGCGTGGGGCTGCCCGCACGTTGGGGGCGCTTCGCTGGCAGCTGCCGGTGATTTTGATTATCGCGCTGGTCAATCCTCTGTTTAGCGCCTCGGGCTCGACGGAGCTGTTCCGTATTGGCATGCGCGCGGTGTATCTGGAGAGCATGGTATACGGCCTGTGCATGGGCGGGCTGTTTGTGGCGAGCGTGCTGTGGTTTGGGGCCGCGGCGTCGATGCTCGAATACGACAAGGTGCTCGCGCTGCTGGGTAATGCCGCACCGGTGATTGCGCTCATGATCTCGATGTGCATGAGGCTTATCCCGCAGTTTTTGCGCCGCGGTCGTACGGTGCTGGCGGTGCAGGATGCGATTGATGTGCCGGGCCGCGCGCCGGCCGACCCCGTACGCTCGCGCCTGCGGGCGTCGAGCGTGTTGATGGGCTGGGGCATGGAAGATTCGCTGGAGCGCGCGGACGCCATGCGCTCCCGTGGGTGGGGCGCCGCGACGCGTCGAACGACGTATGCGCGGTATCGACTGGGGCGCAGCGACGTTGCCGCGCTGGCCGGGCTCGCACTGTTTGGTGCTGCCGCGGTGGCAGTGGCGTGGACCGCGACGATGCAGTATTCGTTTTATCCGCAGCTCTCGGTGCCGGCGCCGTGGCCGGGCTATGTCGTGTACGCTGCCTGGATGGTGCTGCCTTGCGCGTTGCACGCGATTGATGAGAAGAGGTTTGGCTGATGGCTCGGTTGGATAGGGGCCCGGTGTCGGGCGCGGCGTGCGGCCCGGATATTCCGGCGATTGAGGTACGGGGCCTGAGCTTTACCTACCCCGGGGCTGAGGCGCTGGTGCTCGACGGGCTCGACTGGTCTGTTCCCCAAGGTGCGTTTGCACTGCTCGTTGGCGGTACCGGGTCGGGCAAGTCGACGCTGCTCTCGCTGCTCAAACCCGAGATCGCGCCGACGGGCGAATGCGCCGGCGAGCTGTGCGTGCTGGGTGAGAGCGTTGCCGATATGGACGTTCGGGCGTCCGCAGAGCGCATGGGCTATGTGTTTCAGGATCCCGAGAACCAGATTGTGTGCGAGACCGTGTGGCACGAGATGGCGTTTGGCCTGGAAAACTTAGGCATGTCGCGCGACGAGATGCGCCGCCGTGTTGCCGAGACCAGCTATTTCTTTGGTCTGGAGGACTGGCTTCATCGCGATACCGATACGCTTTCGGGTGGCCGCAAACAGCTGCTGTCGCTTGCCGCCGTCCTGGCGCTGCGTCCGCGTGTGCTGCTACTCGACGAGCCCACGTCTCAGCTCGATCCCGTTGCCGAGAAGAATTTTCTGCACGCGCTGTTTCGCGTGAACCGTGAGCTGGGCTGCACGGTTGTTGTGGCTACGCATCAACCGCGGCCGATGCTCGAGTATGCGACGTGTGCGTACCGGATTGAGGGCGGTCGCGTGCGCGAGGTGGCGGATATGGCTTCTTTGGGACGCCGAGAATCGCTGTTTTCCGATGACATGTTGGGGTGGGGTGCCATCCGATGTGCA
The DNA here is from genome assembly GCA_900543945.1 of uncultured Collinsella sp. Taxonomy (GTDB): domain Bacteria; phylum Actinomycetota; class Coriobacteriia; order Coriobacteriales; family Coriobacteriaceae; genus Collinsella. The sequence continues at coordinate 4,730 of UQTN01000086.1, forward strand.
AAAAACGGAGTATTCAGCAGGCGTGAGGACAATTTGGGCTCTCTGGAGCCGCTCGGGGACGTATCGAGCGCGAAAAAAAGTTCGGAACTGGACAAATCGTCCGAATTTGTGGCGCAAACGTCGCTCGAGAACGGCTCGGAAGCCTTCTCGCGCACGGATGGAAGCAGAATACTCCAAAAAATGCACGCTGGGTCGGCTACCACCCTGTCGGAAGGCTGGTTTCGCTACGATCGCGCGTGCGGTTGGGTGCTGCGCGGGCTCGATGCGTCGTTTTCGGCTGGCGCGGTGCATGCAGTCGTGGGCGGAAACGGCTGCGGCAAGTCGACGATGCTTTCGGTGCTGGCCAAGACTGCCAAGCTGCAGCGTGGTCGTATGGTGCGCGGGGCGGCCTCGGCTGCGCTGCTGCCGCAGAACCCCAAGGCCCTGCTGGTTGCCGAGACGGTGCGCGACGAGCTGATGGAATGGGCCTCGACCTGCGGATATGACGAGAACTTGGCGCGGGAGCGTGCGGCGCAACTGGGATTGGACGGCCTGGAGACGCGCCACCCATACGATCTTTCGGGCGGACAGCGCCAGCTGCTTGCGTTGGCAAAGCTGCTGCTGATCGGCCCCGAGCTGCTGTTGCTTGATGAGCCCACCAAGGGCCTTGACCTGGCAAGTCGCTGCATTATCGCCCGCGCCCTGCGTGACCATGCGAAGGCTGGTGGCACCGTCATTATGGCCACGCACGATCTGGATTTTGCCGAGCAGGTTGCCGATGACATTGCCATGATGTTTGGCGGCGAGATCGCCTGCATGGAGCCGCCGACCGACTTCTTTGCCGACAACGTGTTCTACAGGGCGTGATAGGATGACGGATCATCGCGCCTCGCGCCTACTCACGAAAATGGAGATTCCGCTGCTCCTGGCGGTGCCGGCAGTGATGACTGCGGCGTTGCTGGCGGGCATTGAGCAGGCGGCGCTTGCCATGCTGGTTGTAGTGGCGCTCGTGCTCGCACTGTTCTTTGCGGGCTATGAGTCATCACGTCCAGGCCTGCGCCAGATCATGCCCACGCTGGTGCTGGCGGCGCTGGCCGCGGCGGGGCGCATTCTGTTTGGACCCATTCCCGATTTTAAGCCCGTGAGCGCTATCGCCATTATCGCGGGTGCGACACTTGGCCGTCGCAATGGTTTTATGGTCGGCGCGTTGGCAGCGCTGACCAGTAATTTCTTTTTTGGACAGGGCATGTGGACGCCGTGGCAGATGTATGCCTGGGGTCTGGTGGGCTATATCGGTGGCGCGCTGGCGCATGCGGGCGCGTTTGATCGCGCCGATGAGACCGTGCGAATGCCGGCGCTGTTGGCGTATGGCTTTGCCTCGGGCCTGCTCTATGGCGTTGTGATCAACGCCTACGACATCATCGGTTTTGTGCAGCCGCTCACGTGGGCGGGCGCCGTAGCGCGTCTTGCCACGGCGGTGCCGTTCGATATCACACACGGCCTCGCGACCTGCGTGTTCTTGGCCGCCCTGTACAGGCCCTGGTGTCGTCGCATCAACCGAGTCGTCGTGAAATACGGGCTGTAGAGCTGGTTGCGCCGGGGCGGGAATCAATACTGATGAAGTACCATTTCAAAACTATGTCGGTTTACGGGGCTAGATTGGCACAGACCGACCATACCGGCATTTTTCGAAAATAGACGAGTCGTCTACCTGCGGTTTTATTTTGCCTCAGTTACGTGTGGTTGGGGGTTCGCGATTCGGCCCCGTAAACCGGCATAGTTTTGAAATGGCCGGCATATATTGCTGTCGTCACTGATCTCAGAGGGCCGAAAGGATCCGGTTCCCCGTCCCTAAGCGGTCGCTGGGGATGTCCGCCACGAAACTGGCCCATCTACTACGTTTGGCCCGACACCCCCAAACACAACCGCGTTTTATGAAAAACCGCAGGCTTTCTACCTGCGGTTTTCTTTTTTCGTTGTTCGCTGTGGTTGAGGGTGGTGGCTTAAACGTAGTAGATGGGCCAGTTTCGTGGCAAGCGAGCTGCGTGGATGATCTCGCGAAGTGAAAATGATTCGTTTTCCTCCGTCCCCAGGGGATCAGCTGGGGCTAGAGCTCTAGCGTGAGGGTGACGGGGCAGTGGTCGCTGCCAAAGATGTCGCCGCGGATGCCCGTGTCGCGCACGTTGCCGGCGATTGCGTCGCTTACCAGGAAGTAGTCGATGCGCCAACCGGCGTTGTTCTTGCGGGCATTAAAGCGGTAGCTCCACCAGCTGTAGACGCCCTCGACGTCGGGGTTTGCCGCGCGCCAGGTATCGGTAAAGCCGGCGTTGAGCAGCTCGGTAAACTTGCCGCGCTCCTCGTCCGAAAAGCCGGCGTTGCCGCGGTTGGACTTGGGGTTCTTAAGGTCGATCTCCTCGTGCGCCACGTTAAAGTCGCCGCAGGTCACGACGGGTTTGCCGGTCTCGCGCTCGAGCGCGTTCAAAAAGCCGCGGTAAGCATCGTCCCAGGCCATGCGCACGTCGATGCGGGCGAGTTCATTTTGGGCGTTGGGTGTATAGACGTCGACAAACCAGAACTTGTCGAACTCCAGCGCGCAGACGCGGCCCTCGGTTGCGGCTTGGGCGACGAGTACGGCCGCCTCGCCCTCGCCGGCGTGGGGTAACAGCGCGTCGGCATGCAGCACGCACAGCGGTTCCTGGCGGCTAAAGACCGCAGTGCCCGAATAGCCTTTACGCTCGGCGTAGCTCCAAGTTTGGTGATAGCCGGTCAGGTCAATATCGACCTGGCCTTCTTGCAACTTGGTCTCTTGCAGCGCCAGGATATCGACGTCGAGTTCTTGCGCGATCTGGATAAAGCTCGGGTCCTTTTTGAGCACGGCGCGCAGGCCGTTGACGTTCCACGAGGCGAAAGTGTAAGTCTGAGGCATGGTGTCCTTTCGACGGGGTTGGCAGGCTTAAGATTAGCGCAACAGGGGCGGGGTGGGCTCCGCGCATGCTGACTTAAAGGTCGCATGCTGGGACATCGCCCGACGCCGCCCGATCAACAAGGACGGAGGACTCATATGACGCAGGCAATATCGAATCCCAAGCAGGCCTCCGCCGCGCTGGCGGAGCTTTTTGATACCCACAAGCGCGTGGTCTTCTTTGGCGGCGCGGGTGTTTCCACGGCGAGCGGCATCCCCGATTTCCGCAGCGTGGACGGCCTGTATCACCAGCAGTTTGCCTATCCGCCCGAGACCATGCTGTCGCATAGCTTTTACGAGGCGCATCCGGCCGAGTTCTTCGACTTTTACCGCACCAAGATGATCGCGCTTAACGCTAAGCCCAACCGCTGCCACACCAAGCTGGCCGAGCTGGAGCGCGTCGGCAAGCTTGATGCCGTGGTGACGCAAAACATCGACGGCTTGCATCAGATGGCGGGCTCGCAGCGCGTGTTCGAGCTGCACGGATCGGTCCATCGCAACATTTGCCAGTCGTGCGGCGCGGTCTATAGCGCCGAGTGGATTTGCTCGCGCGAGCATGAGGACGCCGCGGGCGTGCCCGTGTGCCCTGCGTGCGGTGGTCGCATCAAGCCCGATGTGGTGCTCTACGAAGAGCCGCTCGACGAGTATGTGTTGACCGGTGCCGTTGCCGCCATCGCTGCGGCCGATGCCCTCATCGTGGGCGGAACATCGCTCGTGGTGTACCCGGCGGCGGGTCTCACACGCTACTTTGCTGGCGATACGCTGGCCATTTGCAATTTGGCGCCTACCGATCAGGATGCAAATGCCGACCTGCTGATTTCTTGCGACATCGCGGCCGCGTTTGCGTTCTAGCCCGTGTGCGCGGATACAATAGAAAGACTAAGTGCAAAGCGACCCCGCCGCCAGCTCCCCAAGCTCGGCGGCGTGGGCATTTTAGGAGGATGTTCATGGCGAACGACAGCAAGACATGGCGGTGCGGAAAGTATGAGCTCAGCTTTGACCGTCCGCGCATCATGGGCGTCCTCAACGTGACGCCCGATTCGTTTAGCGATGGCGGGGAGCACTTCGACCCGGATGCCGCCATCGAGTATGGCCTGGCGATGCTCGACGCCGGCGCCGACATCATCGACGTAGGCGGCGAGTCCACGCGCCCTGGCTTTACCCCGGTCAACCCCGACGAGGAGGCTCGCCGCGTGCTGCCCGTGGTGCGCGCGCTGGCCAAAGAGGGCGCCATCGTCTCGATCGACACGCGCCACGTGGCGGTTGCCAAGGCGGCCGTGCGCTGCGGTGCTTCGATTGTCAACGATGTGACGGGCTTCACCGACCCCAAGATGGTCGAGTTCGTTAAGACGAGCACCTGCGGCGTCATCGTAATGCACGCCGGCGAGGTCGCCGCGCCCGCTCGTACGCACGCGACGGTGCAGCTCGATACTTCGGCCGCGGCGTTTGTTGCCGAGAAGGCGCGCGAGGCGGCCGCCGAGGCTGCGCGCGA
>UQTN01000087.1 GCA_900543945.1 uncultured Collinsella sp.
CGCGAGTGCTATCCAGCCGCCGTGTGGACCGAGCTGCGGGCGCACGCCGAGGCCGCTGACGCCGACAAGGCCGCCGACGCCGACAAGACCGCTGACGATGCCAAGGCCGCTGACGACGCTAAGGCCGCTGACGCCGACAAGGCGAAGTGCGTGGGTGAGGGCGATATCGTAAGGGACTTCGATCCCGCGGCAGGCGAAGGTCTCAAGAGCGAGCGCGTGACCTGTGAAGCCCCTCAGCATCTGAGTGCCGAGGCCGTGCCGTATTTGGTCCTGCGCCGTCGTGACGGCGAGGACGAGGACGCGCCGCTCGTGCCGCGTCTGACGTCCGCCTCGCAGATCGAGGCCTATTCCACCTGCCCGCTGTGCTGGTTCGTGTCGTATCGCGTCAAGCCCCAGTCCATCGATGCGGGCTTTGGCAACATGGAGAAGGGCAACTTTGTCCATGACGTGCTGGAGCACTTGCATGCGCGTCTTCCGCAGGAGGGCATGGAGCGCGTGACGCCCATGAATCTGCCGCGCGCGAAGGAGCTGCTGCACGAGGTCTTTGCCGAGACCCTGGCCGAGCACGCCGGCAAGCGCGGTACCGAGGGCCCGCTGGTGCCGCTCTCCCCGGTGGAGGAGCGTCAGGTGGCCGAGATTCTGCCGCAGTTGGAAGGCGTGCTCGCCTACGAGTCCGAGGCGCTCGCGCCCTTCGCGCCGCGCTATCTGGAGTTTGCGTTCAACGAGCTCCAGGTCGAGTATGCCGGTTGGCCGCTCGGCGGGCGCATCGACCGCGTGGATGTGGATGCCGAGAATCGCGCCGTGGTAATCGACTACAAGCATCGTTCGGGTGTCGAGGAGTTTAAGCTCGCCGACCCCACGGTGCGCGACGAGGAGTCGGGCGAGGCTCCCATCGACGACCCGCGCTGGCTGCCGCCCCATACCCAGACACTCATCTACGCGCAGGCCATGCGTCGGGCGCTGGGCCTAGATACCCGCGCAGCGCTCTACTTTTCCACCAAGGGCGGCAAGCCCGCGCTGCGCGGCGCCGCAAGTGCCGAGCTGCTCGAGGAAGAGCGCGGCGACGGTCGCATCCCGGGCCTTAAGAAGGGCTTTCCCGGCGAGGGCGGCAACATGGACTTCGATGCGCTGCTCGACCGCGTGGAGACCGGCATTGCCGAGCGCCTGCGCGAGCTCGAGGCGGGCGACGTCGCCGCTGTCGATCCGACATCGGCGCAGGCCGCGCATGCGCGCTGCTCGTATAACCACGAAGGAACGTTTGTAAGGAGGGACGTGTAGACCATGGATCTTTCGACTTTGATGCCGCAACAGCTGCAAGTCGTCAAAACGCTCGACCGCCCGCTGTTTGTCTCGGCGGGTGCCGGCTCGGGCAAGACCTTTACCCTCACGCGCCGCATTGTCTATGCGCTCTCGCCCGAATCCGGTCCGTTTGTCGAGCATCTGGACCAGGTGCTCGCCATTACCTTTACCAAAGATGCCGCGGCCGAGATCCGTGACCGCGTGCGCCGCGCGCTCATCGACGAGGGTATGGACGAGGAAGCCCTGACCGTCGACGATGCGTGGATTTCGACCATTCACGGCATGTGCTCGCGTATCCTGCGCGCACACGCGTTGGAGCTGGGTATCGATCCCGAGTTCACGGTGCTCACCGATACCGACGAGCTTATGGACCAGGCTGTTGAGCATGTGCTGGCCCGCGCGACGGCGCCCGATGCCGCCCCCGAGCTCGCGGCATCGCTCAAGGCCCTCTACGCCTGGTATCCCATGGCGGGCGAGGGCGGTCCCTTTGGCGCCGGCACGACCATCAAGGGTCTGGTGCGCGACCTGCTGGAGCTCTCGAGCCAGCTGCCGGGCGGTATGGACGACGTGCGCGTGGCGCGCGGCCAGGCCGACACCTCGGCCCTTGCCGATGCCTATCGATCGGCGTTGGGCGCAAGCAAGGCCGCGACCGAAAAAGCGCAGACGGCGCTCGATGCCATCGACGCGTTCGAGGCGAGCGGCAAGACCATGGCCGATGCGGCGCGACTCATGATGTCGTGCACCATGCCGCGCGCGAGCAAGGCATTCCCTAAGGAGCAGGTGGAGCTACTCAAGGCAGAGGCCGCCGATGCGTTTATCAATATCGTGCTGGCCTGCGGCGGTCCCGCGCTCGAGGCGCTGGTGGGGCTTGCCCGTGCTGTAGAGGCTGAGTACCGCGCGCTCAAGGCCGGCCAGTCTGCCCTCGACAACAACGATCTGCTGCGCATGGCCTACGAGGCCCTGCGCGATTACCCGGCCATCCGAGCGGCATACGAGGGTCGCTTTAAGATGGTCATGATCGATGAGTTCCAGGATACCGATCAGATGCAGGTCGACCTGATCCGTTACCTGACGGGTGCGGGGGAGCGCGCGTTGTGTACCGTAGGCGATGCACAGCAGTCGATCTACCGCTTCCGCGGGGCGGAGGTCGAGGTGTTCCGTCGCCAGGAGCGCAAGGTGGGCTCGTCTGCCGCGCCCGAGGCGACTGCCGCGGCCGACGCCCCTGCTGGCGAGCTCGTTAAGCTCGTGCGCAACTTCCGCAGCCACGACGAGGTGCTACGCTATGTGGCTCGCGTCTTCGACGGCGACGACGGCGGCCTGATGCAGGGCTTTTTGGATCTTGAGGCGAGCGACGGCCGCAAGGACACGCTGGTGGCAGACGCCTCGCGTCGTCAGGCCCTCTTTGTTGCCGGCGGCAGTACGCAGGAGCGCACACAGGCCAAGGCCCGCGCGATCGCAGAGCGGTTCCGCGCGCTTGCCGATGCCGGTCAGCCCCAGGGCGGCATGGTGCTGCTGCTGGGCCGCATGACCAACGCCGACGTCTATGCCCAGGCTTTCCGCGACCAAGGACTCGACTGCGTGATCGCGGGTGGCTCGGTCTTTGCCCAGGCAGCCGAGGTGCAGACGGTGCGCGCCCTAGTCTGCGCGCTCGCCAATCCGGCCGATGCGGCGCAGGGCCTTATGCCGCTGCTGGCCTCGCCGATGTTTGCGCTCGGCGCCCAGGAGTTCCTGGCGCTGGCGACCAAGCTGGACGACCAGACGGGGGAGACCTCGCGCCGCAACATCGACGCGGGCATCATGAGCGATTCCGATGTGCCGGGCTTGCAGAGCCTGCCGCTCGTGACGCGCGCCCGCGAGGTGCTATGCTATGCGCTTCGTCGTGTGGGCCGCGATTCGTTCGCGGCGATCGCGCGCGACGTGGTCAACGCTTCGGGCTGGTTTGTGCGTCTGGCACAGCGTGGTCCCGAGGGCAAGGCCATTGCCGCCAACGTGCTCAAGGCGCTCGATGCTGTGGTTGAGGCCGAGGCCGAGTTCGGTAACTCGCCGCGCTCCATTGCGCTGGCCTTTGACCGCTTCCTGGCGGGCAAGGAAGCCCCGGGCGCGCTCAACGAGGAGGGTGACGGCGCGGTACGAATCATGACCGTGCATGCGTCCAAGGGCCTGGAGTATCCGGTCGTGGCGGTTGCGGAGTGCTTTGGCGTGCGCAAATCGTCCGGTGCGGCACAGATGGGTCGCGTCGAGGGCGGAGCGCAGGTCGTGGCACTGCCTGCACGCTTCGACGGCGTTAAACTCGCGGACGGCACGTTCGTAAAGGGCGATGACGTCAAAAAGCAGTTTGAGCGCGCGTTTAAGGGCAAGGGCACGTCGCTGTGGCTGCCGCCAGAGCTCATGGAGGATGTCTGCGCGACGGGTTCTCCCGCCGAGGCATTTGCTCACTTGCGCAACGACGACCTGCAGCTTTCGCTCGAGGAGCGGGCTCGTCTGCTTTATGTCGCCATGACGCGAGCGCGCGAGCTGGTCATTCTGGCGATGGATGCCGGCGTGAGCCGCGGCAAGCTGTGCGCGCCGACCTTCGATGTCGAGACCGATCTGACCTACGACGTGCTGCGTCGTATTCTGCCGACGGACGGCCTGGACATGCCGCAGCTCGATGCCGACCGTTTGGTGTTCGACAACTCCCAGCCGGGCGACTACGAGCTCATCTCGCTGGCTGACTTTGCTTTTGGCGAGCAGTCGTTTGAGGCCAATGCTTCGCTTGATGCCGAAGGCAGGCTTGTCCGCGGCGATGCGGAGCCGGAGGGTGCCGGTGCGGATGCCCGCGCCGCCGTTCCCGGTCCTGCCGACCCCGAGCCCGATGCGTTTGAGCTCGTGTATCCCCAGGCGGTGGGCGTGCGCATGGGCACCTGCCCGTATCCGGCGCGCGATTCGTACAGCTACTCGTCAATTGCCGCGGCGCTGCATGCCGAGTCCGAGGACCGTGCCGCCGAGGCACACGTGCCCATGGACGAGGCCGGCGATGATGCGGAGTCGGATGGTTCCGAGATGACGGATGCGGACGTGGCTGCTGTCGAGCCCGCCGGCAACCCCATGGCGCTGGGCTCGGCGTTCCATGCCGCCTGCCAGTGGCTGATCGAGATGGGTGCCGATGAGCTGCCCGCCGCGCGTGCCGATGCGCTGGCGCGTCTGTGGCGCCTGACGCCGGAGCAGCGCGAGCGCTTCGACGTTGCCCTGGACCGCTGGCTCAAGTCGGCGGTCCGTGCCGAGCTGCTTGCCTGGCCGTGCGTTCGCGCCGAGGTGCCGTTCTTTTCGCTGGGCTGCGAGGACAAGGACATTGCCCGCTACGGTGCATATGCCGAGGGCGCCATCGATGCACTGGCGACCGACCCGGCCGATCCGTCACGCGCACTGGCCATCGACTACAAGACGGGTGGCACGCCGGATGAGACACCCGACCAGCTGTTCGAGAAGCACGCCCTGCAGGCGCGCGTCTATTCGGATGTTCTGCACAAGGCGGGCTTTAAGACGGTGACGGTCAAGTTCGTCCGCGTGGAGCAGTCCGATCCCTCCAACCCCGCCGAGTCCCAGGTGATCACCTACAACCTCTAGCTCACCAGGGCCGTCCGCACGCCCAGTCTCCCCATAACTTGCGGTGAAATAGTTCCTGTTTTACGGCCCAGCTGGCTCCATCAGGAACTATTTCACCGCAACTCAGAATCAGTCGGGGGTGCGGATTACGCGGATGAAGTTGCCAATCAAGGGTGCGGATTACGCAAATTTACACTTGACGTTCATCTCGGGTGGGCCTATAAATACATGTGATGGGTTGTTATCCCTTTGGGGAGCATGGCCATCCGGATTCCGTTCGTTATTCAATTGCACATATATTCGGGTGTCACTTTAGGGCATGACCGTAGGCAAGTAGGGTGCTGCTTTCTGCCGAGGTCATGCCCTTTTTGTTCAGCTCCGAATGAGTGCCCTATCATCAAGAGAGGAGGTGCATCGATATGCTGGCGATCAGAAAGCTCAACAATAACGCCGTGATTTGTCGAGATAGTCGCGGTCGCGAGGTCGTGGCGCTCGGCAAGGGTGTCGGCTTCGGTGGTGACTTCCCCCGGGAGCTCGCGATGGACCATATCGAGCGCACGTTCTATAGCATCGATGCCGAGGGGCAGCGTATCATGCAGGATCTTCCTGCCGATGTGGTGCTGTTTACGGCAAAGATCATGGATATTGTAGAGAACGAGCTGCCTTACGAACTCAGTCCCAACGCCGTGCTCATCATGGCCGACCATATCGCCTTTGCGATTGCGCGGCAGAGGAAGGGCATTCGTTTTGATATGCCCCTTACCTATGATGTGCAGCAGCTTTATCCGCTGGAATACAAAATCGGCCGCTACATTACCGCGCGCGTGCGGCAGGAGTTGGGCGTCGAGCTGCCGCGCGAAGAGGTGGCAAGCATCGCCATGAATTTGGTCAATGCAAAGACTGGGGCAGAGGTTACTGTGGCAAGCGATCGCGCCCAATCGTTTGAGCGCCTGCTCAACGATGTCACTGATATCGTCGAGTACGATTTCCGTACCATCATCGATCGGGAGTCTTTTGAGTTCTCACGGTTTGCGACACACGTGCAGTATCTGTTCAAGCGTATCAAGGGTAACGATAGCCTCAGCAGCGCCAATTTGCCGCTTTATGCGAATTCGCGCGAGGAGTTTCCCGAGCTTGCGCAATGCATCGACCACATCTGTACCTATATGAAGCGGGAATGGCATACGGAGCTCACCGACGAGGAGAAGCTTTACTTCATGCTCCATGTCAACCGTATCTGTACGAAGGCGGAATCCGGCACAGCCGGACGCTGACAACCCAGGCCAGAAGGATTGTAACCTGTGTTAGGGCAGGGCATGACCTCCGAAAGTACGAGAACCATCTCGTGCCACGACGATTCGTGGCGTAAAAGGAGGAATGATGACTAACTATCAAAAACTCGCCCAAAGAATCATCGAAGAGGTGGGCGGCAAGGCGAATGTTTCAAGCGCGACGCATTGCATGACGCGTCTGCGCCTCGTTCTTAAGGACGAGGGGCTTGCAGATGACGCCAAGCTCAATGCGATTCCCGAAGTGATTAGCGTGGTGCACGCTGGCGGCCAGGTGCAGCTCGTAATCGGGCCGACCGTCGACAAGGTCTACGACGCGGTATGCAGGGAAGGCGGCTTTGAAGTCCAGACGGCGATTGATGAAGATCTGGACGCAGCAGAGAGGCTTCCCTGGAAGGAGCGGTTCGCTCCGAAGCGCATCGGCAATCTGATTCTCGATGCGGTGAGCGGCTCTATCGCTCCCATTCTGCCCGTGTTCTGCATCGCGGGTATCTTCCGCATGTTCACCATTTTGCTTGGTCCGGAAGGCGCGGGCCTTCTAGCCGCGGAGGGCAGCATGTACCGGCTCTTCACCTTGGTGGGAGACGCGGCATATTACTTCCTGCCGATCTTCGGTGCCTATGCGGCGGCCAAGAAGTTCCAGACGAGTCCTGTGCTCGCGCTCATGACGGCTGCTATTATGATTCATCCGAGCATGCTCGCTATCGTCGAGGAGGGCGCTCCGTTCGACGTCTACGGCATCCCCATGACGCTGGTGAATTACACACAGTCGGTGCTTCCCATCATCCTCATCGTGTGGATTCAGTCCTACGTAGAGGGGCTTATCAAGAAGCATTGCCCTGACATGCTGCGCATCCTCGTGATTCCAGTGGGGACCATGCTCATCATGCTGCCGCTTGCACTCTGCGTCTTCGGCCCCGCCGTCTCCTTCATTATGGGCATCATCGCCGATATCATCATCTGGCTCGGCGCGAACGCCGGTCCGCTGTGCGGTCTGGTGGTCGGTGCGACGTGGAACCTCGTGATCGCTACCGGCATGCATGTGCCGATTCTCACCGCTATGATGCCCGGCTGGCTTGAGGTGGGCTATGACGCCGTGTGCACTCCGGGTACGACGGTGGTTGTTTACGTGACGCTTGCGGTCGCGCTCGCCTACGGCATCCGTGCAAAGGGCAAGGCTAACCGTCAGCTCGGTTGGACTACCTTCGCTACCTATGCGCTCGGCCGCGTATCCGAGCCCATCATTTACGGCATCCTCTTGCGCGATAAGAAGGCGCTCGCTTGGTCGATGATCGGCGGCGCGGCCGGCGGCCTTGCATGCGGTCTGCTCAACGCGCGCATCTTCGTCTTCTCGGGAGTCGGCTTCCCGTGGATGAACGTCATCAAGTTCAGCCAGGACATCATTCCGGGCGCCATCAGCTGCGCGATTGGCTTTGCGGTGACATTCGCCCTCTGCATGGTCTTTGGCTTCGACAATCGCGAATCGGGCGAGAAGGAAGCCGAGGAGGCCCTTGAGGCTTAAGCGCTGCATCTAGAAGGGTGCCTTAGCGCAACGAGTCTCTTCTCGGAACTGGGGCCCCATGAACCCGGACGGGCACCGCTGCATGGTGGTGCCCGTTCGCACTAAAAGCAAGATAAGGAGGACTCCCATGCCATTGCGTTCTGATTTCCTCTGGGGCGGCGCGCTTTCCGCCAACCAGTGTGAGGGTGCCTGGGACGAGGGCGGGCGGGGGCTCGCCAACGCGGATCTTCTGCCGTACGGGCGGGACCGTCTCGCCGTCATCAGGGGTGACGACGTTCCGCTCGAGCCGCTGTCCGACCATTACTACCCGGCCCAACAGGCCATCGATTTCTATCATCATTACCGCGAGGACATCGCGCTCTTCGGCGAGATGGGCTTCAAGGCTCTGCGCCTCTCCATCGCATGGAGCCGTATATTCCCCAACGGGGATGACTCCGAACCCAACGAGCAGGGCCTCGCGTTCTATGAGGATGTGTTTCGCACCTGCCTCGAACAGGGCATCGAGCCGGTGGTGACGCTCAACCACTATGACGTGCCCATGCATCTTGTTACGGCATACGGCGGTTGGCGCAACCGCGCTCTCGTGGGCATGTTTGAGCGCTTCGCTCGCACTGTGTTCGCACGTTACCGCAATCAAGTGCGCTCTTGGCTCACGTTCAACGAGATCAACATCATGACCTCTGCGTGCTTCATGGCGGCAGGCATCGTGTTTGATGAGGGGGAGGACCGCTACGTCTCCGTTCATAACGCGGTGCATCACGTGCTCGTGGCGAGTGCTTGCGCGGTGCGCGCCTGCCATGAGATCATCCCTGGTGCGCAAATCGGCTGCATGCTCAATGCGGGTATTTTCTATCCTGCTACCTGCAACCCTGCCGACGTTAAAACGGCTCAGGACGAGAATCGCAAGCACTACATGTTCACCGACGTGCAGGTGCGCGGCCACTATCCGTGCTACATGCTCACGGAGTATGAGCGTCAAGGGTTCGCGATTCCTTGGGCGGAGGGCGATGAGGAGGTCCTTGCGCAGAATCCGGTGGACTTCGTGGGCTTCTCTTACTACTCGCGTGGCGCAGGCAAACACCGAGGGGCAGTTCGACTCCAATCTACTCAAGAGTGCCCCCAACCCTTACCTCAAGATGGAGCCATGGGGCAGATTCATCGATCCCGCAGGGCTGCGCATCACCATGAACGACATATACGACCGGTACGAAAAGCCGCTCTTTATCGTGGAGAACGGTCTCGGAGCCCCGGATGAGCCGGATCAGAACGGCTTTGTGGATGATGGACACCGTATCGATTACCTGCGCGAGCACATCCAGGCTATGAAGGACGCCGTCGAAATCGACGGGGTGGACCTCCTGGGCTACACGTGCTGGGGACCGATCGATCTGGTTTCGGTCGCAACGGGCCAGATGCGCAAGCGCTACGGTTTCATTTATGTCGACCTCGAT
>UQTN01000088.1 GCA_900543945.1 uncultured Collinsella sp.
CGAGCGCTTCCCCGAGCGCCGCGCCTCCGCCCCCGGTGATGCCGCCGACCGCGCCCGCATCACGCCCGAGACCGAGCTCGACGTGCCCGCCACCTCCGTCTACCAGGCCGGCGCCATCAAGCTCGAGGAGGAGCTCTCCCCTGCTGAAGCCTTCGAAACCGGCATGGGCGAGGCTGCCTACGCCTACTTGGCCGAACACGCTACCAAGCGCATCGTCATCGATGTGCCCGCATACAAGCACGTTACGGTTGCTGTGCGCGTGAGCGGTGTCGATGCCGCCGCGGCCATCGCCGCCATCGACGTCGTCGCCCGCCCGCAGGCAACGCTCGACCTGCAGATCGCCCTGGACTCCCCCGTTGCCGGCGAGGGTGTCGTGGGCTCCGTGCTACGCGTGTGCGCCCACGAGTATGCCACCGTCAACGTGACCTGCACGCAGACGCTCGACGATAGCTGGATCGCGCTCGACGACACCGGCCTGTTCCTGGACGAGGGCGCGCGCGTCAACGTGCAGCACACCGTCCTGGGTGCCGGCGCCAGCGCCACCGGCCTTGCCGGCGACCTGCTGGGCGATACCGCCAAGGTCACCATCGATACCGATTACCTGGGTGCCCGCGAGCAGGTGCGCGACTTTAACTACGAGCTGCGCCACCGCGGTCGCAAGACCGAGTGCGAGATCGACGCCAACGGTGTGCTGACCGGCACGTCCAAGAAGGTCTACCGCGGCACCATCGACCTCGTGCACGGCTGCAAGGGTGCAACCGGCACCGAGCGAGAGACGGTGCTTTTGGCCAACAGGGGCGTCGACAACAAGACCGTTCCCGTCATTCTCTGCGACGAGGACGACGTCGCCGGCAACCACGGCGCCACCATCGGTCACGTCCGCGACGAGCAGCTATTCTACCTCGCCTGCCGCGGCCTTGACCAAAACGCCGCCGAGGACCTGTTCATCCGCGCCAAGCTGGAGGACGCCGCGCTTTCCGCCACCGACGAGCGCACCCGCGCCGCCGTCGTCCGCCTGGGAAACAACCTGATCGACAACTTTGAAGAGGAGCTCGCATGATCGACACCGAGCACGTTAAATGCGATACCTGCACTGCCCCCGAGCCCATGGAGCTCGACGCCAGCGACGAGGCTTCGCGCGGCTGGCCCACCGTGGACATCGAGACCAACCCCTACAAGGGCCAGTTCCCGCTGTTCCAGCAGCACCCCGAGATCGCCTTCCTCGATAGCGCCGCCACCGCGCAGCGCCCTGCCTGTGTGCTCGACGCCGAGCGCAACTTCTATCAGCGCATGAACGCCAACCCCCTGCGCGGACTGTACTCGCTGTCCGTCGAGGCCACCGACGCCATCGCGAAGGTGCGCCAGCAAATCGCCGACCTCATCGGCGCCCCCAACGCCAACGAGGTCGTCTTCACCCGCAACACGAGCGAGTCGCTCAACCTGGTCGCCAAAAGCTTTGCGCCCACAGTGCTCGAACCGGGCGACGAGGTCGTCATCACCATCATGGAGCACCACTCCAACCTGATTCCGTGGCAGCAGGTCTGCCGCGAGACCGGCGCCAAGCTCGTCTACCTCTACCCCACCAAGACCGGCCAGCTCACCACCGAGGAGGTTCTTGCAAAGGTGGGTCCCAAGACCAAGATCCTGGCCGTGGGACAGGTCTCCAACGTGTTGGGCGTCGAGAACCCGGTCAAGAACCTCGGCAAGCTCGTGCACAAGTACGGCGGCTACCTGGTCGTCGACGGTGCGCAGTCGCTGCCACACATGCCGGTCGATGTGGCCGACCTGGGCGCCGACTTCTTTGCCTTTAGCGCGCACAAGGCCATGGGCCCCATGGGCATCGGCGTGCTGTGGGGCAAGATGGACCTGCTCAACGCCATGCCGCCCATGCTCACCGGCGGCGAGATGATCGATTCGGTCACCGAGCAGGACGCCGTCTGGGCTCCCGTCCCCGAGAAGTTCGAGGCGGGTACGCAGGACGCCGCCGGCATCTTCGCCACGGGTGCGGCACTCGACTACCTGGTCAACACGGTGGGTTACGAGAACATCCAGGCCCGCGAGCAGGCACTCGTCCACTATCTGATGGGCGAACTCATGCAGCTCGACTTTGTCCAGATCATCGGCTCCATCTATTGGGATAACCACCACGGCGTCGTGAGCTTTAACGTCAAGGGCATCCACCCGCACGACGTCGCGAGCATCATGGACATGGACGGCGTCTGCATCCGCGCCGGCCACCACTGCGCGCAGCCGCTGCTCACCTGGCTGGGCGTCGAGAACCTTGCCTGCTGCCGCGCTAGCGTGGCCTTCTACAACGACAAGGCCGACATCGACAAGTTCATCGCCGGCCTGCATCACGTTTGGAGCACGTTCAATGGGTAATCTGTACACCTCCACCACATTTATGGAGCATAACTCGCATCCCGACTACAAGTACGAGATGGATGCCCCCACGCACGAGCACGAGGGCATTAACCCCAGCTGCGGCGACGAGCTCACCTTGCAACTACGTGTCGAGAACAACGTGATCGAAGAGGCCTCCTTTACCGGCCACGGCTGCGCCATCAGCCAGGCCAGCGCCGACATCATGTCCGACCTCATCACCGGCGAGACCGTCGAGGAAGCTCGCCGCCTGGCAGAGCTCTTCCTCGCCATGATCCGCGGCGAGCAGCTCTCCGAGGAGGACCTGGAAGACCTGGACGAAGCCGCCCAGCTCCAAGACATCTCGCACATGCCCGCCCGCGTCAAATGCGCCGAGCTCGCCTGGCGCACCCTCGACGGCATGCTCACGGGACAAAATAATCAGTAGTATTTGTCCCAAATCTTAAGAATTTTGTTGGCCGAATCGCTTGACAAGAGTGGTTCGGCCATTTTCTATTCCGAGCCCTCAGCCTGAGCATTCACCCGCGCATAAGCGCGCACGATACGAGAGACGGCACTCTTGCTGATTCCCGTATACCGTTCGATCTCGCGCACCGTGTAGCCGCCATCGTGCAGGGCGAAAACGATTCCGTCTCGCCGCGAGGGTGCTACGGTCTTGAGTTCGTTGAGCGGCACACCCAGGCGCTTCGCCATCTTGTCGGCAAACGCACGCCGCTCCCACTCTGTCTCATCCATATCGTGAATCACCGGATCGGAACCATCGGGCATCGACAGAGAATAATCCAGAAACCCCTTGGCAGACTCAAAGAGCTCAAGCACACAAGAAGGGTCCGAAAATCCCCTCGTCGTATCGTTGTCATACGCTCTCAGATACTCGGCAAAGCTGCTCCAGGGATAACGCTCGATCAGGGCGATACCCGCCTCCTGCGGATTAGCGTGAACATAGCGAATGGCAGCCATTAGATAACGGTCGGTATCGAGCGAGCGCCGGTCAAAACGGTTCTGGAACAGATGACCCGTGCGCCCCGTGCGTTTATTGAACCGCCGCGCGTACGTCAAAAGCAGCCGGTGCATCGCCGCGCTCATCGCGTCCTCGTAATCTGCAAGCACCAGATGCACGTGATTGCCCATAAGGCACCAGGCGATAACCGTCACGCCCGCCTCGCGGCAGCACTCGCGCATCAGCTCCAAAAACTCCCACCGGTCTTCATCGCCCTCAAAGATGAGCTGCTTGCCCACACCGCGGGCACAGACATGGTAAAAGCCGGTAACCGTTCTCCAAACGCGCTGCATGGCGCTCCCTTCGCCGGGATCTGATTGCCATCCAATACAGCACGATTGAAGCGTGCCATCAAAACATTCACGCAAAACAATACACTCGCGCGGCCAAAGGCAGTAAACGGGCGGCGAACGGCACCGTTGCAACAGGTCAGACCCCGCAACGCATACAAGAGCTGACCAAAAGCTTGCCCAAGACGAACCCCCTCTACGGAAGTTCGCGACCACAGAACATATAGTTAAACCGTTTCAATTAAAACTTCCGGACTTCTCGCTACGAAAACTGAGCCGTTCGCCGAATATTCCGTGCATTTCGCGGTATTATAGGGGCTGCATGTCATGTCCCTTTCGAAGGGTCGCCCGGCAATCGCCAGCCACGACCCCCAGACGGGACGCCAACACGATAGAGAGGAGAGGCATGCAGTACTCACAGGAAGTGGAGAACATGTGCCCCGTTGCCAAGGGTGCATACCACGGCCCCGCACCCATCCCCGAGGAGGGCAAGTGGGTCCAGGCTAAGGAGATTTCCGACATCTCCGGTCTTACGCACGGTGTGGGTTGGTGCGCACCTCAGCAGGGCGCCTGCAAGCTCACGCTGAACGTCAAGGACGGCATCATCGAGGAGGCCCTCGTTGAGACCATCGGCTGCTCCGGCATGACCCACTCTGCCGCCATGGCTTCCGAGATCCTTCCCGGTAAGACCATCCTCGAGGCCCTCAACACCGACCTCGTCTGCGACGCCATCAACGTTGCTATGCGCGAGATCTTCCTGCAGATCGTTTACGGCCGCAGCCAGACCGCGTTCTCCGAGGGCGGCCTGCCCGTGGGCGCCTCCCTCGACGACCTCGGCAAGGGCCTTCGCTCTCAGGTCGGCACCATGTTCGGCACCAAGGCCAAGGGCGCTCGTTACCTCGAGCTCGCTCAGGGCTACGTCACCCGCATGGCTCTCAACGACAAGAACGAGATCATCGCATTCGAGTTCCTGAACCTCGGCAAGTTCACCGACGCCGTCAAGGCCGGCAAGACCCCCGAGGAGGCCATCGCTGGCGCTATGGGCCACTATGGTCAGTGGGAGAACGCTGCCAAGTACATCGACCCGCGCACCGACGAGGAGACTCACTCCGTCGCCAGCGTGTTCCCGGTTCACGAGTAGAAAGGGAGGGAAATAACTATGACTGTTACGTTCGAAGGTTACGAGCGCCGCGCTGACAAGATCAACAAGTGCCTCGCCGACAACGGCATCGCCTCCCTCGAGGAAGCTCTGCAGATCTGCACCGACAAGGGCTTCAACCCGCGTGAGATCGTCAACAACACCCAGTCCATCGCCTTCCAGAACGCCGAGTGGGCCTACACCCTCGGCTGCGCTCTCGCTGTCAAGCGTGGCGCCAAGACCGCTTCTGAGGCTGCCGCCATCATCGGCGAGGGCATCCAGGCCTTCACCGTTCCCGGCTCCGTCGCTGAGGACCGCAAGGTCGGTCTGGGCCACGGCAACCTGGGCGCTATGCTGCTCTCCGACGACACCGAGTGCTTCGCCTTCCTGGCCGGCCATGAGTCCTTCGCTGCCGCTGAGGGCGCTATCGGCCTGGCTCTGAACGCCAACAAGGCTCGCAAGAAGCCGCTGCGCGTTATCCTTAACGGTCTGGGCAAGGACGCCGCCCAGATCATCGCCCGCATCAACGGCTTCACCTATGTGAAGACCCAGTTCGACTACTACACGGGCGAGCTCAAGGTCGTCGAGACCATCCCCTACTCCGATGGTCCCCGCGCTGCCGTTAACTGCTACGGCTCCGACGACGTCCGCGAGGGCGTTGCCATCATGTGGCACGAGAACGTCGACATCTCGATCACCGGTAACTCCACCAACCCCACGCGCTTCCAGCACCCCGTCGCTGGCACCTACAAGAAGGAGCGCATCGAGGCTGGCAAGAAGTACTTCTCCGTCGCTTCTGGTGGCGGCACTGGCCGTACCCTGCACCCGGACAACATGGGCGCCGGCCCTGCCTCTTACGGCATGACCGACACCATGGGCCGCATGCACTCCGACGCCCAGTTCGCCGGTTCTTCCTCCGTGCCTGCGCACGTTGACATGATGGGTCTCATCGGCATGGGCAACAACCCCATGGTCGGTGCCACCGTCGCCTGCGCTGTCGCCGTCGAGGAGGCCCTCAAGGCCTAATCGCGCCCGCGCGATGCTCATATAGTTGAGCTTTGGAGCCGCTACCTTTCGAGGTAGCGGCTCTTTTTGTTTGCGCTGCTGCAGGGTGGCTAACGCCAATATATCAGTTGGGGCGATATACGAGATGTGATGAAATGGAGCATCAGAACGCCCATGACGCCCACCTGCCATATGTGCCCTTTACCGATTTGCCGAGTCTTTGCGGCCCCATTGCCGATCACCCGTGCGACAATGCGCCGGACGAGAAAGGAATCCGATGGAATCGACTGATGTACTGGTAATTGGATCTGGCATTGCGGGACTTTGCGCCGCCATCGAAGCGGCACGCACGGGTGCAACCGTCACTGTGGCAAGCGCCGGCAAGACTATGAGTGGATCGAGCTTCTTCCCCGGAACCTGGGGCCTGGGGCTTATCGGACCCGTTAACGAAGACGACGAACAAGACCTCATCGACACCATCCAGACCGTTGGTGGCGGCGTCGCCGACCCCGAGCTTGTCCAGACGTTTGTCCGCGGCATTCCCCGGGCAATTGAATGGCTCGAGCAAGACCTGGGCGTTGAGCTTCAACGCCCACAAAATGCCGAGAGCGCCCAGCAAAAGCAATTTATCCCCTGCTTTGACCACAAGACGCGCATGTGGCGCGGCCTCACCCGTAAGCCCCTTGAGGACGCTCTGACGACCCGGATCGAGTCACTCGGCATTCGCCTGCTCCCCCGCCATGAGCTTATCGACCTTGTTGAGGACACGAACGGTAGAATAACCGGAACCGTGCTCTACGACCTCACCGAAAATCGAATCGTGCCCTTTGCTGCCAAGGCCACGATCATCGCAACCGGTGGCACAGGCGGCCTGTTCGAGCGCAGCCTTACGTCGGCTGATGTGCTCAGCTCCTCGCAGGCCATCGCGCTGGCGCACGGCGCAACACTTACTAATATAGAGTTCATGCAGATGATGCCCGGTTTCATCGAGCCCAAGCGCAACCTGGTCTTCAACGAGAAAACCTGGCGCTACGTACATGTAGACCAGCCGGTAGATATTGCCGACGACAAGCTGGACGACCTGCTTGAGCAACGCTCCGGATACGGTCCCTTCACTTCGCGTCTGGATTCTCGCGCTATCGACCTAGCCATCGACCAAGCGGGAGCCGAAGGCCTGGCGCTCCACTACGATTTCCCCCGCGAGGATGTCCCAGAGTTTGTGCAGACCTTTGCCACCTGGCTGCAAGACGAGCACGGCATCGCGCCGACCGACGAGATGCGCGTGGCGATGTATGCCCACGCCGCCAACGGCGGTATCAAAATCGACAAGACCGCGTACGCAGGCGTTGAGGGCCTCTACGCCTGCGGTGAGGCAACAGGCGGCATGCACGGCGCCGACCGCATCGGCGGCTTGTCGAGTGCCAATGGCATCGTGTTCGGGCGCATTGCGGGCGCATCGGCAGCCCAAGCAGCGCTGGACGCTCCTGAGGCGGCCGCACCGATGGATATCGCCCTCCCCCAGCATGGCATAGCTACAGCAGACGCCGAGCGCCTGACCCGCTGCCTCAAACGCACAATGAGTACCTACTGCATGATCAACAGGACCGAAGCGGGTCTATCCAAGGCCCTGCAACAGCTTGAAAGCCTGCAAGACGACGCAACGGCGCTGAGCAAGCCGCATGCCAACGACAGCGAAGTCGCAGCCCTCGCCCGCCTGCAATCGCAGATTCAACTAGCACGGGAAATGATCAAAGCCATGCGTAAGCGAACCGAAGGCCTCGGATCGCACTATCGAGCGAATTAAACTGGACACCTATCTAAAGCAAAACACAACTAATCGATATCTATGGGCCCCGTGAACTCGAAGTGGCACGGGGCCCATTCGTGTCCGCACGGCAGCGTATCCTAATTCTGAATACAGAGCGGGCAAAGCCCGCATAGACAATAGGCCAGCGAGGAGGAGATATGGACAGTAGAGATATCGAGAAATGGCGTGTCAAACTTGATAGCTGCGCCAATGTGGAAGACGGCGTTGAGTATTGGCTCGCACGCGATTTAATGGAACCCATGGGATACACTCGATGGGAGAACTTCGCCGAAGTTGTTAAGAGGGCAAAAGTCTCGTGCGAAACAAATAAAACTCCAGTTGATTCCCATTTTCGTGACACCACGAAAATGATAACTGCCGGTGTCGCCGCTCGCGCGGTTAAAGACTACAAGCTTACGCGCTATGCATGCTATTTAATCGCCCAAAACGGAGATTCAAACAAGCCAGAGATCGCGCTCGCCCAGGCATACTTTGCCGTGCAGACGCGCCGCCAAGAGCTCATAGAGCAGCGCTTCGCAGAGATTCAGCGCTTACAGGCGCGCCACTCGCTATCCGATTCAGAGAAACAGCTCTCGGGTATTGCGTTCAAACGCGGCGTGGACTCCAAAGGATTCGCGATCATCAAGTCGAAGGGCGACGAAGCGTTATTCGGCGGCAGAAGCACGGCGGAAATGAAGCAGCAGCTCGGCATATCCAAGAGCGCGGCATTGGCGGACAGGTTAGCCGATGTCCTCATCAAAGCAAAGGACCTTACGAACTCGATGACGGCCTTCAACGCCGAGGAACACGACCTGTACGGTCTGGACCAGATCAAGCAAGAGCACGTCGAGAACAACACAAGCGTGCGTGGCAGCCTCATCGACCGCGGAATTGTCCCCGAGAACCTGCCACCTGCCGAGGATACAAAAAAGCTCGAGCGTCGCGTGAAGGCAGCGGAGAAGAAACTCAAGGAAGGTACTGACGGTTTTACCGATCCCCAGGGTAGACTCGATCTGTGAAAGCGGCCGTGCCCTTTCGGGTTCGACCCCATGAAAGGTCAACAAAAAAGACGGCCAACTTTCGTTGACCGTCTAAACATGCTTTGGTGGGCCGTCAGGGGGTCAGCCTGCTGCGCAGGCGGCCGCTGCGGCGCTTCGCGCCTTGCGCGCTGCGCTGGCAAATGCTCGCGCATTTCCTCAGCTCCGCGCCCTTACGGGTTCGACCCCATGTACTGTTAACAAAAAAAGACGGCCAATTTTCGTTGACCGTCTAAACATGCTTTGGTGGGCCGTCAGGGGGTCGAACCCTGGACCTTGGGATTAAGAGTCCCCTGCTCTACCAACTGAGCTAACGACCCAAAGCTAAAGTCCGTGGTGGCGGACTCTAGAGGAGATATCGTGTGGTGGGCCGTCAGGGGGTCGAACCCTGGACCTTGGGATTAAGAGTCCCCTGCTC
>UQTN01000089.1 GCA_900543945.1 uncultured Collinsella sp.
CGGCAGCGACAGCGCCGGCGGGCTCTGCACCCTCGGCCTCCCCAGCAGCGCCTTCGCCCTCGGTGGCACCCTCGCTCGCAGCCTTCTCGGCAGCAAGACGGGCGCGACGCTCGGCAAAGGTCTCCTTCTTGGCGGGCGCTGCCGTCTCGGCGGCATCCTCGTCCGCATCGGAATCATCGTCGGTCGCAGCAGCCTTCTTGGGCTTGACCGGGGCCGACGCGGCCTCGCTCACCGGATCGATAATCTCGGACTGAACAACGGCCGTCATCTTTTCCTGCGTCTCGCGGAACTGACGGATGGCACGGCCGATCGTGCGGCCCATCTGCGGGAGCTTATCCGGGCCAAACAGCAAAAAGCCGAAGACCACGATGATCGCGAGCTCACCCTCTCCAATACCAAACACACATACCTCCAAGGCTCGATGTGAGTCGAGCCCGCACCGCGCCATTCGGCCGGAACTCGTCTATTCATTCGGTCAAGTATAGCGCCCGGACGCCAAAACGTCCGAGCGCATCACAAACATATGCCAAACGGCACGCCCTTTTGGGGGCAAAGATTATGCAGCGGTGATCGAAATCTCCTGGTCGACGCCCAACAGCTGAACCACGCGCATCACCGGGGGCTGCACGTTGACGCAGCTAAAACGCTTACCATGATCAGCTGCGTGGTGTGCGGCGCCCACAAGCACGCCAATGCCCGTCGAATCGATGTAGCTCACCTGGGCAAAATCGAGCTCAACGGCCTCAGTGGGCTGCTCGAGCGCCAGGTCGATGGCATTGCGCAGGCTATCGGCGTTAGAGATATCGATCTCACCGGTCACCTTAATGGTGTAGAGCTCTGGCGTGGGGTTGGTGGAAATACCCAAATCCATGTATACGCTCCTTTACGTATCGAAAGTGCGGATAGTACTAGGCGCGGACTTGCGGGGCCCTACGCGTTAGGCGCGCTCGGCACGCGCAAGCTCGGCAGCGACGAGCTTGACAGCCAGCACCAGCACATCGAGCGCAGCCTCCAGGTCCTCGACCGTGGGATAGCTCGGCGCGATGCGGATGTTGGTGTCGCGCGGATCCTTGCCATAAGGCCAGGTGGCACCAGCCGGCGTGAGCTTGACGCCCAGGTCGGCACAAAGCGCGGCGACCTTCTGGGCCGAGCCCTCGGGGCCATCGAAACTCACAAAGTAGCCGCCATGGGGATGAGTCCAAGTGGCGCAACCCGTGTTACCCAAGCCCTCGGTGAGTTTACGCTCAACGGCCTCAAAGCGCGGGCGCAGGAACTCGGCATGCTTTTTCATGTGCTCCTTGACCGCCTCGATGGTGGGAAGGAAACGCACGTGACGCAGCTGGTTGAGCTTGTCGGCGCTAATAAGACCAGCCTTCAGGCGCTTGGAGAACTCGGCGATGACCGCGGGGCTCGCACCGATAAAGCCGATGCCGGCGCCCGGGAAGGTGATCTTGGACGTCGAGGCAAAGGCCACCACGCGATCCTCGGTGCCCGCCGCGCGAGCGAGGTCAAAGATGTTTGCGAGCTCGTCGGTCTCGTCGTACAGGTCGTGCACGCAGTAGGCGTTGTCCCAGAAGATGCGGAAATCGGGCGCGGCCGTGGGCATCTCAACCAGGCGGCGCACGGTGTCCTCGCTAAAGGTGATGCCCGTGGGGTTGGAATACTTGGGCACGCACCAGATACCCTTGATGGAATCGTCGGCGGCAACGAGGCGCTCGACCTCGTCCATGTCGGGGCCGTTGTCAGTCATCGCGACGGGGACGTTCTCGATACCCAGGTCGGCGGTGATGCCAAAGTGGCGGTCGTAGCCGGGAACAGGGCACAGGAACTTGACCTTCTTGCCGTCGTGCGCGGCCTCGTAAGCCTCCCAGGGCTCGCTGCCGCACGAGCCGCAGCGCCAAAACATGCCGGCGATATCGTGCTCGATCAGCAGGCTCGACGAACCCAGTACGAGCGTCTGCTCGGCGGGGCAACCCAGGAACTCCCCCGCCAGCTTGCGTGCCGAGGGAATGCCCTCAAAGCAACCGTAGTTGGAGCAGTCGACGTTGCCGTCGTGCAGATCGGCATCGGCATTGAGGATATCGAGCATGGGTCGAGAGATGTCCACCTGGGAGGGCGACGGCTTGCCGCGGGCCATGTCGAGCGCCAGGCCCTTGGCCTTGACCTCGGCGACCTCGGCTTTGAGCGCCTCGATGGCGGCATCGAGTTCGGTGGTTTCCATCTTCTGGTAGATCGTCTGCATGGGGTGCGACCTTTCGCGAAGCGGTACGTTGCAGTTCGTCTAAGTATAGACCGCCATCGTCGCAACGTTATGAAGCCGTGATAGATTAAGTTCATCGCAATCAATTACGAATCGCCGCGCATGCCGGCGTGGGGCGCCCAAGGAGGCACTATGGAGTACGGATCGTTTCAGGCCGAGGAATTCGGCGACTTGCAGCGCCTGGTCGACGGACTGTTTTACGACCGCCACGCCATCGACCGCCTGGATCTGATCGTACAGGCCGAAATCTTGGACCTGGCGCCCGACCTCATGGAAATCGTGAACCTTTTGCCGCCCGGCTACTACGACCGCCAGTCACTTTGCGACCAGCTCAACTCCGCCTTGGCCGCCCACGGCTGGGGCGCCGTCTACGGAACGGTGGAATAAGCCTCGAGGCCGGCGATTTGGCCCGCTTCCCGACCTTGGCGAGGCTTGTTTTAGGGCTTGTGGCCAAAAAAGGGCAAATATGAGTACTGTTACCTTTTTAGTAGCAGCGATTCTTGGTCGAAATCGGCAAAACTCGACTTGAAACTTCCTAATCACCGTCAGCTAGCGCCAAATTGGAAGTCGATGGTCACTCATTAACGTACAGTTCTTATAACTTTGTTCATTATTTTCCGCACCTAAAATGATACGCCGTTTGTGACAGTACTCACAAACGGCGTTTTTTGACCACTGGCGTGTCTGGCAGGCGGCAAGCACCGCCCGAATCCGCATTTTGAACGCGCCCGAATCGGTTCTGGAGCCGGTTTTCGCGCTCTTACTCGTCTTTGGGCGAGGGATGCTTGCAGACCACGCTCATGTAGATCATGCCGAGCACGGCTGCGGTGACCGAACCGGCGAGAATAGCGGCCTTGGCTGCAAGAACCTCAAACTGGGCCGTCGGGAAGGCAAGGCCGCTGATGAGAATCGACATGGTAAAGCCGATACCGCCCAGAATGCCCACGCCGGCAATCATGTGCCAGTTGACATTGTGCGGCAGCTCGCAGGCCTTAAGCTTAACCAGGGCAAACGTCATACCAAAGATGCCGATCGGCTTGCCCAGCAGCATGCCAAAGTACACGCCGAGCGTCACCGGATCGGTGAGCAGCGTGCTCATGTCCACGCCCACTAAGCGAACCTGAGCGTTTACGAACGCAAAGATCGGCAGGATCACAAAGTTGACCGGCGTGGAGATCAGACGCTCCATACGGATAAGCGGCGGGGTCACGCGGTGCATGACGCGCTCGACCTTGGTAGTCGAGACGGTAAAGTCATGCTGGCCCAGGATGTGTGCCTCGTCGTCGTAGCGGTCATCGAGCAGCGGCAGGCACTCGCCCAGCCAATCGGTGAGACTATCGAGCTTGACGCCGCACTTGGCCGGAATGGTGAAGGCCAGGATGACGCCAGCAAGCGTGGCATGTACGCCGCTCTTGAACATGCAGAACCACAACAGCAGCCCCAGTACCGAATACGGGGCAAGGCGGTAATGCTGCGTCTTGTTGAGCCACACGAGCGCGCAGGTCACAAGCGCGGCGGCGCCCAACCAAAACGGATTGGGGCTCTGACCGTAGAAGATGGCGATGGCGGCGATGGAGATCAGGTCGTCGGCGATAGCGAGCGTCGAGAAGAACACGCGCACGCCGTTGGGAACGCGGTTGCCCAAAAGCGACAGCACGCCCAGCGCAAAGGCAATATCGGTTGCCATGGGGATGGCCCAACCGTTGCGGGCGCCGGCATGGTTAAAGATCAGGTAGATGCAAGCGGGAACGACAACGCCGCCCACGGCCGCCAGCATGGGAAGCATGGCCTGACGCGGATTCTTGAGCTCACCGACCGTCATCTCGTACTTAAGCTCGATGCCCACCAACAAAAAGAAAATCGCCATGAGGAAGTCGTTGACGAAAAGCTCAACGGTGAGACCGGCCGTAAGGTTGCCCAGACCCACATACAGCGGGGTCTCCAAAAAGTGATGGATGGCCTCGTAGGCATCGGTATTGGCGCAGATGACGGCGGCGATGGCGGCGATCACCATGACGGCGGCAGAAATGGTGCCGTTCTCGGCAATGCGCTCCCAAATGTCGTGACGTTCAAAGCGCTTGCGCTCACGAACGTTGAACAGCTGCTCAGTTGCTGCCATGGGCGGCTCCTTTCACGGGAAAGTTCCCGTCTTAAAAAAGCACGGCCCGCCCAAGTGGCGGCGCCGCGCTCTATCGTATTACGCTTGCATCTAGCCTACCCTGCACGACAAGCACGCAGGCGTGGCCGAAAAGCGGAACCACAGGTTGAACATTATTTGCTCAACGGCACGGGCGTGCCTGTCCGGGAGACGACGCGGCGCCGTGCACAAAAAACGACCGGAGCGCGGGGCGTCCGCGATCCGGTCGTGGCGTTCGGTCAACTAAACCTAGCAGGCGGCCATGATGGGGGCAGCGACCTGCTTCTTACGGGAGAGGACGCCCGGCATCCAGACGCCGTCGTGCTCGTCGGCAATGCCCAGGCCCTTCTGAGCAGCCTCGGTCTCGCCCTCGAGCAGGACCTGCGAGCCCTCCTCCATGATGTCGGTAATGCACAGGACGATGCCGTCAGCACCCTTCTCGGCGGCGTAGGCGCGCATGGCCTCGCGGATCTCGTCGATCATGCCGAGCGCACGGCTCTTATCGACGGTCTCGTACTGGCCGATGAGCAGCTTCTTGCCCGCAGGCTCGAACATCTTGATGTCGTTGCCGACCATCTCGGCTGCGGTGAAGGAGCCGGACGGACGGGTAAGGAAGACATCCATGCCAAACTTGACCGGGTCGACGCCCACCTGCTCGCCGAGCTTGGCGGCGACAGCGCGGTCGACATCGGTGGTGGTGGGGCTCTTGAGCATGAGCGTATCGGTCATCATGGCCGAGAGCAGCAGCTTGGCCTGAACGTCGGAAAGCTCAACGCCGAGCACGCCGGCGAGCTTGGTGACGATGGTGCAGCTGGAGCCCCAGGGCAGGCAGATGTAGTGCAGCGGGCCGGCGGTCTCGAAGTCGCCAATGCGGTGATGGTCGACGACACCAAAGACCGTGGCGTCCTTAAGGCCGGCGACGGACTGGGCGGACTCGTTGTGGTCGGTGAGGACGACGAGCTGACCGGCCTCGACGGACTCGATCACGCGGGGCTCGGCAATGCCGGCGTCGGCAAGCAGCTTGGCGGACTCGGCCGGGAGCTGGCCCAGAGCGCAGGCCTCGTAGGTGTTGCCGGCATACTCAACCTGGTTGAGCAGCTGGGACAGGACGACGGCGCTCATAATGGCGTCGTTATCGGGGTTCTGGTGACCAAAGACAAGAACGTTTGCCATGGATATCCTCCACTTGATATGTGTACTTGGACGTAGCTATGGTAGCACGCCGATGCCGAGCCTTCGCAGACGGAAGGGCCACGGCATATTTTGTGGCAAGCATGGGGGCCAAGGCTGTCCCTTTCGCACCATGTTGGTGCAAAGTAACCTGTCCCCCTTGCACCAGCTATTTACCGGCGGCGCGCAGGGCTACGTAAGCAGCGCCGATGATGCCGGCGTCGTTGCCGAGCGAAGCGACCTTAATGGGCGTCTCGCGCGAGGCGGAAAGCGCGTACTGCTTAAAGTGTTCGCGAACCTTGTCGAGGTAGACATCGGCCGAAGCGGAGGCACCGCCGCCGATCAGGAACATCTCGGGGTCGACCACGTTGGCAATAAGCGCCAGGGCGCGGCCGAGATAGTCGGCCATGGTATCGGCAGCTGCCAGCGCGAGCTTGTCACCCTCGCGGCAGGCCTGGAACACGTCCTTGGAATCAGAAGGCCCGGTGAGCTCGATGGGCTCGACGCCCGCCTTCTTGCACTCGGCAAGGTAGTTACTCACCACGCCGGTGGCGCTGGAATACTGCTCCAGGTGGCCATGTCCGCCGCAGCCGCAGGTGCGCTCCTCTTCGGGGTTCAGGCACATGTGGCCAATCTCGCCGCCGGCGCCCACAACGCCCGACACCACGTCGCCGTTGACGATAACGCCGCCACCCACGCCGGTACCAATGGTGACCATCACCACGTTCTGTACGCCCTTGGCAGAGCCGAGCCAGGCCTCGCCCATGGCAGCGGCGTTGGCATCGTTTTCGTACTTAACGACCGCGTCGGGGCAGTGCTCCTGAATGGCGACTCTTAGCTCGGGCAGGTTAATGGCAATGTTGGCCTTGACCTTGGCATCGCCCGATGCCGGGATGGGGCACGGAACGGCCAGGCCAATACCCGCCACAAAGGCGCGCGGAATCTGGGCCTTGGCGACCACCTGGTCGATAGCCTCGGTCACCGCGGCAAAGCCCGCGGCGTCAACGATAGGAGGCGTGGGCACGCTGGCCTTGGCAAGCAGGTTGCCGTCCTCGTCGAACAGGCCTTCCTTAACCGAAGTGCCGCCAACGTCGATGCCGATATAGTACTGCTTAGGTTCCATGGGAGCCCACCTTTCTCGTTTAAACATTGCCTGTATGGTACCGCTCCCCAGGCAAAAACCTGTCAAAAAGGGACAGGTTTGTTTTGGCAGGTTTTATCTGGGAAAACGCAAGGCATGAAATTCGGTTCGCTGGGCGGCAAAACGGCCCAACCCCGTCCTCGAGCCAATCAATTTGCTCAATACCACATTATTAGAGTGCATATTAATTTGAAGCGCTCTAGTTGTTAAAGAGAAGCGTTTTTCAATTATCTCTTTCTCGAACTTTTCAAAAACGCAATAGGGATGCTTAGGCGTGGACTATACTTTCGTTTGTACTCAATCAAGCCGGAAAGGAGGTTCCATGATTCCCAAATACGAGGCAATAGCTGCAGATATCCGTCGAAGCATCGAGGACGGCGCTCTAAAGCCGGGCGACAAGCTGCCCACCGTCGTTGAGTTCTGCGAGCTCTATAGCGTTTCCAAAATCACCGTCAAACGAGCTATTGAGCAGATTACCGATGAAGGTCTTGTTACCAGCCGGCGCGGATCGGGCACCTACGTTAAGGACACGGCGGGGCTTCCCGGCCAGGCGTTTTTCCAGGGCAAGAACGATCGCTCCCAGGGCTTTTCGTATGAGCACCGCGGGGAGAAGGTGACCTCGGTGGTCTACGATTTCTCGATTGTCAATCCGCCAGCAGACGTCGCTGCCCAGCTGGGAATTGCCGAGGACGACTTTGCCTATCACATCGTGCGCGTGCGCCAGGTCGACGAGAAGCCCATCGTTATCGAGTACACCTACATGCCCCTCGAGCTGATTCCGGGCCTTAAAAAGAAAGACCTGTATGGATCGGTCTACAGCTTCATCCGCAAGCAATGCGGGCTGAAGATTTCGAGCTTCCACCGCACCATTCGCGCCGTAGCGGCAACCGAGGAAGAGGCTGAGCGCCTGGACACCAAACCCGGCTCTCCCCTGCTCGAGCTCAACCAGATTGGCTTTTTGGATAGCGGCACCGCCTTTGAGCATTCGATCTCGCGCAACGTTGGTGACCGCTTTGAGCTGCACAACGTAACGTTGGCATAGGTTTTTGTAGTCATGCGGGCGCTCGTTACGGCTCGTTTAGAGTGGGCGGCCGCGCAACACCATGGGGGTATGAACATGTCCGATTTGATTAAACTGACGCCGATCTTTCACGAGAAGATCTGGGGCGGCCGCCAGCTCGAAACCGTATTTGGTTATGACATTCCCGAGGGTCCCATCGGTGAGTGCTGGGCCATCTCGGCACACCCCAACGGCGACTGCCAGATCGCTGAGGGCCCGTACGCCGGTCACACGCTGTCATGGCTGTGGGCCGAGCACCGCGAGCTCTTTGGCAACTGCGAGGGCAAGGGGTTCCCGCTGCTCATTAAGATTCTGGACGCCAAGGACGACCTTTCGATCCAGATCCATCCCAACGACGAGTACGCCGCCGAGCACGAGAACGGCAGCCTGGGCAAAACCGAGTGCTGGTATGTGCTGGACTGCGAGCCCGGCGCCACAATCATCGTCGGCCAGCGCGCCAAGGACCGCGCCGAGGCTGCACAGATGATCGAAGACGGCCGCTGGGACGACATGCTCAACGTGCTGCCGATCCACAAGGGCGACTTTTTCCAGATTGATTCCGGTACCGTCCACGCCATCAAGACCGGCACGCTCATTTTGGAGACGCAGCAGTCGAGCGACGTGACGTATCGCCTGTACGACTACGACCGTCCCGGCACCGACGGCAAACTGCGTCCCCTGCACATTGAGCAGAGTCTCGACTGCATCGACTTTGATTCTCAGGCCCCGACCGACGGCACCGTGACCGCGCCCGAAGTCGACGGCGTGACCGAACTCGAGTCCAACCCCTGCTACACCGTCGATCGCGTGCGCGTCAACGGCAGCAAGACCCTCGACCAGCACTGGCCCTTCATGTGTCTGTCGGTCATCGACGGCGAAGGCACCGTCTGCGGCGACCCCGTCCACAAGGGAAGCCACCTGCTAGCCCCGAGCACCGTCAGCTCCATCGACCTCGAAGGCAAAATGGAATTGATCATCAGCCACCTCTAGGTCGCACCAACAACCAAAACGCAACAAGGGGCTCCCCCGCTCATCAAACGGGAGAGCCCCTACTCACATCTATTTATCAGCCCCCCCGGCTCTCCAGACCAAAAAGCGAACGAGCAAAGCGACGTTCGCAAGCAACGTTACCCAAGGCCCCGGACAGGCGCCATGGACAACGTCGATCGCGAGTTCCGCACGAGCCGGAGAGCACTTAATGTGCTCTCCGTGCGAG
>UQTN01000090.1 GCA_900543945.1 uncultured Collinsella sp.
GGCTGGATAGCACTCGCGTGCCTGGCGATCGTGCGTCACGCGGGCAAGCGCAACCGGACCGCGTGCCGTCTGCATCGCGTGGCCAAAGCGCACGCGCAGCAAAGCCGCGGGCTCAAGCGTCACGCCCTCGCGACCAAGGCTCGCCGTCAGCGTGGCCAGCGGCCCCTCCTCGTGTGAGAGCGGATAGCTGTCCAGATCGACATCGGCAAACAGCACGGCATCGTAGCTGCCGGGGCGCAGGGCCGCCGCATCGGCAAGCGAAGTAAAGCGAACCTGGGCACGTGGCGCACGGTCAACCTCGTAGGTCTCGTAATCGTAGGCGGTGCTACGCTTGTCCACCTTGGTGCGAATGCCATCGAGCACGGGCACGGTCGCGGCCTGCGACACGTCGAGCGCGCGAGCATCGTTCATAAGGATGTCGATCGCGTGGCGCAGCAGGGCCACCTCCGCCTGGCGACGGGCCTGACCGTCGAGACCACCAAGCGCGCGATCGGGCAGTGCCTCGGCAACGGCAAGCATGGCCTTGAGCGCCGTCACGGGCTTGTCGCGCCACAGCGCCTGGAACACGTCCGAGACCACGCACGGCACGTTCTTAAACCAGTTCTCGTCGCTCGCCGCTTTACGCGCGCCCCTCACCTGGCCCTGCACGCTCTGCAGCAGGCTCTTGACGCCCGCAGTGGTCTTGCTGCGCGACAGTCGCATGTTCTTATCGAAGGTTCGCGCGCTGGCGGCATCGGCGCCTGAAAGCGGACTGTAGATCCAGTCAGTAAGCTCCGGGGCGGGCCACCACTCGGTCTTGGAGGCGGTGCCCTCGTCGGCGGCCTTCATGCGCTCGATCAGATTGGCGAGCGCCGTGAACTGCCTGCCCGCAATGGATTGGGAAAACGCCGTGAACTCGGCCGTCTCGGCAGCAACGTGGCGCGCCGCCAAACGAGCGGCAAGCTCGCCGAACAGCTGGGGTGCCCGGGCGGACACCACGAGTACGCGCACGGGATCGACGGGTGCGGAGGCGGCATCGTTGACCTTGGACTCCTTGCGCGCTTTCACCATCTTATCGATGACGTCCGCATAGACACGGGCACGGGCATGGGGCCCGGCGACTTCCACAAAGGCAGGACGTACGACGGACTTTGGAGCAATCGCGGGAGCGCCGGCATCCTCGTCCAGCGGTGCAACCTCAAACAGCACGCCGCGGGCATCAAAGGCGGCAGCCAGGTCCTCGCGCATCGCCGCTTGCTCGCAAGCGAGCAGCACGACAACCTCTCCCCCGTTGCTTGCCACGGCAGACAGCAACTCGAGCAGGCCGTGCGTAAACGACGTGATACCGCGCACGCATACGGCGCGGGTGCACGCCGGCAGGTTGTCGGCCAAAGCGCCGGCCATAATGTCAGCCGCCTCGCAGGGCTCGACCATATCTCGACGGTCCAAACCGCGCGCATAGGCGCACAAAAGTTCAAACACGCGAGCCTCGGCGTCGCTTCTGGGCTTGGGCTTGCAAACGTTGTCGCAGCAACGCTCGGCACCTGTCCCTGCCACACCCGGCAGCACATCGCGAGCCATACGCGCGAGCATACGCACCGTGCCCTGGCTGCGCGAAAGCGGCTGCAGGTCGGCGTCGTCGAGACGCGCTACCATGTCCGAAAACAGCATCTGGCGCTGCAGGTTGTCGACGAAACCGCGCCCGTCGCCCAAAAGCTCCCAAAGCGAGCGAAGCCACGATGTAGGCGTCTTGTAATCAATACCCAGCGAAACGCCGGCTTCCGCCGCATCATGACGGCATAGGTCGAGCTCGGCAAACGTTGGCGCCAGCAGCACGGCACGCCCGTGGCGGGCAATAAGGTCGGCAAGCAACGCCGACTCGGCATCGCTCAAATCCGTGCCGGCATTGGTGGTATAGATTCGAACAGGCATGGTCCTCCGCTCAAACTGTTCGCAATAATCAATGTATCCATCCTACCCGCCCAAGCGGACACATTGCCACCGCAGCTCCATGTTTTGGTGCAAAGCAACCTGATCCCACCGCACCAGCCGATTGCGGGCATATAAAAACCGCCCCCGGAGGAGCGGTTTTGCACAATTCGTTTTTGGCGCGGCCTACTCGCCATCCTCCAGCTTAATGAGGATCTTGCGATAGCCACCGTACTCGCCATTAAGTGCCTTGGACACGCGGCTCACCGTAGTGGACGAAGCGCCGGTGCGGGCCTGAACCTCAACATAAGGCTCGCCCTCATCCAGATAACGCGCAACCTGCAGACGTTGCGAAAGATCGCAGATCTCGCGCGGCGTGCAGATATCGGTCAAAAACGCCTGGATATCCTTCTCGTCATCCAAAAGACTAAATGCGTGGACCAGCTGCTTGACATCAGGCTTGTCAAACATGTTCTCGATATTCATCGATCACCGCCAAACCCGCCAAAAGGCATCGAAGTTGATACTGACATCGGGCATCGTTCGCCCGTTCTATGCAATAGGGCAACGCGTGTGGCTTTTGCCCGTAGCAGTTTAGCACACCACCAAACTAAAGCGACAAAACTCTCTGCCAGCGGCGCATTTTCTAGGACGAACGCCGTTTTGAAACCGAATGCGCACGTAAGCTCCACGAATATCTGAGACAATGGGCGGCCGAACAAGGCGGCACACCCGAGCGGCCGTCCAAGCTGCCGCAGCAAACCGCTTCACGCGACACCGACGCACCCTGCGCAAGAAAGGATTCACACCATGCGCTTTATGCTTAACTGGCTCTTTACCTCGATCGCCATCGCGATTGCCACGTTCCTCGTCCCCGGCATCCAGCCCTTCGGTTTTGCCGAGGCCTGGGTCTGTTTCGCCTTCGTGGGACTGTTCCTCAACATCGTCGACTCGCTCGTCAAGCCGTTCCTGACGGTTATCTCGCTGCCGCTCACGATCATTACGCTGGGTATTTTTCAGCTCGTAGTCAACAGCTTTATGCTCGAACTGGCCAGCTATCTGTCGGTCAATCTGCTGGGCGCGGGTATCTCCATCGCCAGCTTTGGATCGGCCTTTATGGGCAGCATCCTGGTGTCCATCATGCGCAGCATTCTCGATAGCATCGCCGAGGGCTAAAACGGCCATTCCGGCCGCGCCCGTCTCAACAGCCCAAAACGAAGGCCGCCCATCGCAAAAATGGGCGGCCTTCTTATTTGCCAAGTCTCAAAGGGCGAGAGAATCTGCCATTTCCACCCTGTCCCCACATGGCAGGTGTGGGTTAGATGACGTAATCGTAGCCTTCATTGGGAGCGACAAGTTGATCGAGCGTCACACCGTCGAGGTAGTCGTTGATGAGCTTGTCAAGGTTCTTCCACACGTCGAGCGTGGGGCACTCATCAGATCGCGAGCAACCCTTGCAGTCGCCATCCAGGCAGGCGACCGGTGCCAGGCTGCCCTCGGTCAGGCGCAAGATCTCGCCCACCGTGTACTGCTCGGGCGGGCGCGTAAGCACGTAGCCGCCGCCCTTGCCGCGCATGCCCGAGAGCATATTGGCGCGCACGAGCGTCGCCAGAATATTCTCGAGGTACTTCTCCGAAATCCCCTGGCGCGCCGCGATCTCTTTGAGCGGGATGCGACCGGCCGCCTGATGCTCGGCCAGGTCGACCATAACGCGTAGGGCATATCTGCCCTTTGTGGAAACCAACATATATATAGCTGCCTTTCGGTCTTTTAATTCGTAGAAATTCTAGCCGAAAAATTGGTTTTGAAAATACCTATTCCCGTCAAGATGGTTAATCGACTCGTAATAATCTTCTATTTCCTATTGCGTTACTAGGCTTTACTGTCTACTATGCTTGCCAACAGCAAAACGAACAACCTATAAGGTTTGTAGGTTTCGCTGCTACACACACCGTAAAACCACACGGTATCCAGTCATTTGAACACTTTGGAGGTTCACCATGAGCAATGTTTACACGTCCATCGATCAGCTTATCGGCCACACCCCGCTTCTGGAGCTCACCCACTTCGAGGCCGACGAGGACCTCAAGGCCCGTGTGCTCGTCAAACTGGAATACTTCAACCCCGCCGGGTCCGTCAAAGACCGCGTCGCCAAGAACATGATTGACGAGGCCGAGAAGGCCGGCAAGCTCGTGCGCGGTGGCGACTACACCATCATCGAGCCCACGAGCGGCAACACCGGCGTCGGCATCGCTTCGGTGGCGGCGGCCCGCGGCTACAAGGTGATCATCACCATGCCCGAGACCATGTCCGTCGAGCGCCGCAAGCTGATGCAGGCATACGGTGCGCAGCTCGTGCTCACCGACGGCTCCAAAGGCATGAAGGGCGCTATCGCCAAGGCCGAGGAGCTGCAGAAGGAGACCCCCAACAGCATCATCGCCGGCCAGTTTGTGAACCCCGCCAACCCCGCCATCCACAAGGCCACGACCGGCCCCGAGATCTGGGACGACACCGACGGCAAGGTCGACATCTTCGTCGCCGGCGTTGGCACCGGCGGCACCGTGACCGGCGTGGGCGAGTTCCTCAAGGAGCAGAACCCCGAGATTCAGGTCGTCGCCGTCGAGCCCGCCACCTCCCCGGTGCTCTCTAAGGGCCAGGCCGGCCCGCACAAGATCCAGGGCATCGGCGCCGGCTTTGTGCCCGACGTCCTCGATACCCAGGTCTATGACGAGATCATCCCCGTCGAGAACGACGATGCCTTTGCCACCGGCCGCGCCGTGGGCCACAAGGAAGGCGTGCTCGTGGGCATTTCGTCCGGCGCCGCCGTCTGGGCCGCTCTGCAGCTGGCCAAGCGCCCCGAGAACGAAGGCAAGACCATCGTGGCGCTGCTCGCCGACACCGGCGAGCGCTACCTGTCCACGGCGCTCTTCCAGGACTAGAGCTTCTCGTTCTTAGAACGAGTCCAAGGCACGCCGGTCTCCCCTCTCTTCTGGCAGCCTGAGCTCATCCCAACAGGATGCCCCACGAGACGTCCGAACTTGCTACAATGTCTGCGGCGCGGAACCAGCCTCCCGCGCCGCTTTTCTTTTTTGGCCACATGCCACCAAGGAGAACCTCCTCATGCACAACAAGCGCGTGCTCGTCGCCATGAGCGGCGGCGTCGATTCCAGCGTGACCGCGTATCTGCTCAAAAGCCAGGGCTACGAATGTGTCGGCGCCACCATGCGCCTCACCTGCCCCGCACCCGACCCCGCCACGGGCATGAGTAAGGTCGACCGCGACATCGCCGACGCAGAGGCCGTCGCCGAGCGCATAGGCATTCCCCACCATGTGCTCGACTTGCAGCAAACCTTCGACCGCAACGTAATCGAGCGCTTTGTGAACGCCTACCAGGAGGGGCTGACGCCCAATCCGTGCATTATCTGCAACCGCCACATTAAGTTTGGCGCGCTGCTCGATGCAGCGCTGGACATGGGCTGCGACTACATCGCCACGGGCCATTACGCCAAAACAAGCCAGGCGGCAGACGGCACCTGGCAGCTGCATCGCGGCGAGGACCCCAAAAAGGACCAGAGTTACTTTTTGCATTCGCTTACGCAGGAGCGTCTGGCGCGCACGATTTTTCCGCTGGCGGGTCTGGACAAGGAGCGCGACGTGCGCCGGATTGCCGCCGAGCAGGGCTTCATCAACGCCAAGAAGGCCGAAAGCGAGGATATCTGCTTTATTCCAGACGGTAACTACGCGGGCTATATCGAGCGCCGCTGCGGACATCCCGCTGCACTGGGCGACATTGTGTGGCGCGACGGCAGCGTGGTCGGGCGCCACAACGGCGCGCTGCGCTACACCATCGGCCAGCGCAAGGGCCTGGGCGTTGCGATGGCGCATCCCGTGTACGTAACGGGCGTCGACGCCGCCAACAACACCGTGCATCTGGGCGAGGCCGAGGACCTAACCGCCTCGGCGCTAACTGCCGATGAGTGGATCTGGAGCGCGCCGGACGCACGCATGGAGGCGGAGCTCGATGCCGGCGGCATTCGCGTAGGTGCCAAGTACCGCTACCGTCAGAAAGACCAGGCAGCAACCCTTACACGTGGCGCCGGCGGACAAATGCTGCTAACTTTTGACGAGCCGCAACGAGCCATCGCCCCCGGCCAAGCCGTTGTAGTCTATCGCGGCGACATCGTCCTGGGCGGCGGTACCGTGACCGGCGCACTTAAGTAGCCGTGGGTTTATCGCTGCACGTGTCGAAGTACCTCAACAGCGGCACCAACCTCGATTACGCGACGCTCGAGGCCGCGGCAAATGGCCTCGAGTCGACCCTCCGCCGTCGCCCATTCGCTCTGCGAAAGAATCTCGATCGCCTCATCAACAAATCCGTTGAGCCGAGATGAATCGAACCAATCGAGCGAGTCCGCAAGCGCCAGCTGAGCGGAAGGGTCGGGCCCAAACGGCTTAGCGGAAAACCCAAACTCCCCAGCCGCGAGCAAGACAGTTGGCACGTTATACCACAGACAGTTGCCGCTATCGAACAGCGGTGCAGGTTTTATCTCCAGGGTGTCGACATTGCGGATGATGCCGAAGTTTCGCCAATGGCGGTCGCTGTTGGCCAAAAGGGCATCGCAGACAATCATCTGCGACATAGACCTTCTCACGGCGACCTCATCGACACCATGCTTGCCGAGGTAGCAACAGTATCGATCGTATGTCGAGTTTCCCCGCTGGCTACCAAATGCGCCCTTAACGTAAACAGCCGGAACGTATTCCTCGCGGCCGTCAAGAAAGTCGTCGCACAGACACACAGGGCCATCGAACATCCGCTCAACCGTATAAGGAACGAACTCGCCCTCCGACAGCAAACGACGATGTAGAGCCGTTGCAACCGCCTCGTTAAAGGGACGCTGATCGTCCATCCCGCACCCTTTAGCCAAAACGCGAATGCCGTTTCGGATCATCCACGATTTAGGGAGCTCGCCCTCGGATGTGTTGTCGGGATTTTTAAGACCGATGCCCTCCAGCCAACCCGAACGCCCCTCGGGCGCCGATCGCTCAAATTCGTTCTCAAAGTAATTGATGTTTTGCCATTTGAGTTCGGCGCAATCGGCCGGGCGCAGCCAATAGCAATCCGAAAGCGAGAGGCCCAGGCACCGAACCGGAACCTCGATGCCACTGGCAATTCCCAGTTCACGATAGCGCGAGACGAGTCCGGGGCGGACGTCAGGCACCGACCGATGGTTCCACCACACGTTGAGCTCCCGCTTATTCACCGTTGGAGAAGAGCTCGAGCACGTGCCAAACGGCATTCGTTGCGCATCGAGGACCTCGGCGATTTCGAAGGGAAACTCGCGCGTCGGATCAAATGAGACATGCGCGACCTCATGGTCGGCCGACATCAGCGTAAACTTGCGTCCAACATCGGCCGCAGGACGGCGTCCTCGCTTGCGGACCTTTTGGTAGGCGATCGCAGAATTGTACTCGACCAACTTCCGGCCGCCCACAATATCGCACACAAGCGTCCCCGATGCGGCAAGTTGAGATATGCGGGCTTTCGTAACGCCCAACAGGCGGGCAGCATCACCCATAGACAAGTACTCAGATGTATTCATATGCCGCATCACCTCGTTAAGTAATTTACGCGTTTAGTTAATAGATTACTTACATCATAATACTAAACGACCTAAAGCGAAAAAAGGCCCGAGAGATCGGGCCTTAGCGATTGGTCAGCCGAGTCGCAAACTGCTTCCTTAGCGCTGTACGTAGGCGCGGACCAGCTCAAAGGTGTTACGCACACCGTCGATGTGGCTGCGCTCGTAGTTGTGGCTCGCATACACGCCTGGGCCGATCAGGCCATGGCGAATGTCATAGCCGGCCGAAAGCGTGGCCTCGACGTCGGAACCGTAATGCGGGTACACGTCGATGGCGTAATCGAGCTCCAGCTCGCGCGCGATGTTGGACAGCGTGGTCACCAGGTCGTAGTTGTACGGGCCGCCCGAATCCTTGGCGCAAATCGACACCATGCGCTCGGTGCAGCCCAAGTCGTCGCCCACGCAGCCCATGTCAACGCTGATCATCTCGCGCGTGTCGGCCGGCACAAAGGCACCGCCGTGGCCAACCTCCTCGTACACGGTAAAGAGCAGCGACACCTTGCGCGAAAGCGTCACCTCGCCGCCAGCAACGGCGCGGGCCAAACCCAGCAGAATCGACGCGGACAGCTTGTCGTCAAGGAAACGACTCTTGATGTAGCCGCTCTCCGTCACCGTGGTGCGCGGATCCATAGCGATGATGTCGCCGGTCTGAATACCCAGCTCGAGCACATCGTCCTTGCTGTCAACGTTCTCGTCGAGTAGGATTTCCATATTCTTCTCGACGGTCTTGACCGGCTCGTCGGCCACATGCGCCGAAGGCTCGGTATTGAGGACCACGCCCGTGTACACATTGCCGTCACGCGTGTAGACGGTGCAGTTCTCGCCATCGGCCGTAGACCACTGATGCCCACCAAGCGTCGTGGGACGCAGGCGACCATTGTCCTTAATGGAGCGCACCATGGCGCCCAGGGTATCGACATGGCTCGCCAACACAAGCGGCTCACCCTCGCCGCCAAGCTCAACCAGCACGTTGCCCTTATTGGAACGCTCGGGGCCAAAGCCCATATCGCGCAACGTTTCCATTAGATAATCAGTCGCCGCACGGGTATAGCCCGTAGGCGAAGCAATCGAGGTAAGCGTCTTCAACTGGTCAGTAATATAGGAGAGCGTAGAATCCATCTTGGACACCAAAGTCACCCTTTCATATCGAATTAAACCCACAGCAACAATACCACCGCGAGCCATCTATTTTACCTAGCGAGATGATCCATCG
>UQTN01000091.1 GCA_900543945.1 uncultured Collinsella sp.
CGAACTCCAGGAGGAGTTCACCGACTTCGTGCTTCAGGTCGACAAATCGAAATTTAAGTTAGGTACCTGCGGTGGGATGCTTTGACGTTGCGCTGGTCGACCATCGCGTACCTTAATGTGGTGTCTATTTTTTTATGGCCAAGGAGCACCTGGACTTGTTCGATGGGCATTCCTTTGTCGATTGCCTTTGTAGCAAGCGTTCTTCTGAACTTATGAGGGTGGACCCTTCCTAAATCAAGCTCGCGCCCCAGTTTTCTAAGCAGCGCCTCGACGCCGCCAATTTGTAGCCTCTCGTGTGGCGCCTTGCTCGATACGAAGAGTGCTTCCGAGCTGTCCATTCGGGTTGACAGGTAATTCTCAATATGGACTTTAGTCTTTGCGTCAAAATATACGATGCGGTCCTTATTTCCCTTGCCGTGTACGATGCACTCACGATTGATGGTGTCGATGGAGCTCCTGTCCAACGAGACAAGTTCGCCCACACGCATGCCCGTGGAGCGCAACAGGTCGATCAGGGCAAGGTTTCGGGGCGACCCGCAGTTATCGCAAAGAATCTCAACGACTTCATCGCTATACGTTTCCTTTATGGGTTGCGGAGCCTTGACTCTTTTAATGCGTCTAACCGGGCTCTTAATGATATGGTCCTCGTCTTCGAGCCATGAGTAGAAGCTTGAGATGATTCTTCGGACATTGTCGACGGTGACGCGACTGACGCCGGCTTTTTGCTGATAGTCGGAAAGATAGGACCTAATCTCTTCGGTTCCCAGGTCGCAAGCTGGTGTATCGAATGATTCAAGCATTTTATTGATGGTGGTTTCGTAGTAGGAGATGGTCCTATCCGAGCAGCCTTCGAGGCGTTTTGCAGACAGAAAAAGATCCAGGAATGATTCGCTTTCACCGTCGCCGCAGTCTTCAGCTAATTGGCTTTCATCGAAAAGGCAGTGCGATAAAACCTTTTTGAGCTGGCGGTTCTGCTGCGTGGTCAGGTAGGGGAGCATGAGACGGGTAATTTCTCTAGCCGTTTTCGTGAGATCCATGGTGGCGTCCTTCCTTGCACGGTGGGTGGCGCTATTTCCCTTTGTTTACCCGTGCGTTATGGAAGGGATGCCGGGTGGCACTTCCGCTGGGCCGCGTCAAGGGAACCCGTGAAACCCCGCGCAGACCTCCGCATCACTCCGGTGCGGCTTTGCCTGCAGAGTGAGATGTTCAGAAGCGTTTTATTAACGGGGGATGTCTTTCGGATTCTTTTGATGGGGATGTGGAAACACTGATGAAGTTTACGAATAGCGAGGTTGAGGGGTTCGCCTGTGCCCATCGCCTCTCGTGTACGGATGGATGGTGCCGGTGGTTGTTTGAGACTGCAGTCGCGCCGACGGGATTGGTTGGGGTCGGTACAAGGCGAGCACGCCCCATGCCGTTATGGTAGATGCATCTTTGTCGATAGAGCGCTCGATTAATCTACGCGGGAGCGCTGAGAAGATCTTCCAGCATCGGGTCTACCCCGGCGGCGACCATGCCCTCGATCAGGTGCTGGGCGTGGAACCGACCAACTGTCCATGCGATATATGAAAGCATCTGATAAGCGCGCTCCTTGATATCAAATGCAGCTTTGCTTAGAACGATTGCCTCTGCGATGTCGGCAAATGCGTCGTGATCTCCCCATGTCTTACAGGCTTGTATCATGCCCTGGTCGATAGCATCCATAACAAAGGCGCCGGATCCGTCCGCAACGCACGCGCCGTCGGCGAAGAGCTTCCAGCTGGACGGCTCACGCGAGTCATCTCCAAGAAGCTTAATCTGCAACACATGCGGATTGCCAGCAACGCAGAGCTCCTCCTCGAGCTTCTGTACCGTAAAGCGCATCTGGTGGGAGAAGCTGCTCTTGACCATGGACGAGGCGTAGCCGCTCGGCTTGTCCAGAAGATGTATTCGTTTTGGCTTGGCTGCCAGGTTGTGGAAGTTGCGCTCACTGCGCACGGAGAAATTGTCCATACGGACTCCTTTCATCGATGTTGGCAGGGCCACCGTGCCTCTTGGCCGGTTGGCGTCGGGGTCGTGGAGCCAACTCTCTACCCCGACTCTGGATAAAACGTGCCCGCTCCTTGCAGGCACGGTGGAGTCTATCAGCGCGCGCGGACACAAATCAAGCGCGCTTGCGAAATGACGCGCGGGCGGCGCTTGATTTCGCCGGCTGCTGTTAGGCTTAAATTCGAAAAAATGTCGAAATATCCCGTGTAAAAGTACGGAAAAGTGTCGTGATACACACTTTAAAACCTCGAAAAAGTGTCGAAATGAGCACCTAGCAACCACGGAAAAGTGTATCCTAGTGCTAAAACAGCACGTAATAAGGGGTACGCTTATGCTGCAGAGAAAAGCGAAAGCACAGTTTGAATCTTGGCTTGCCTCGTCGCCTAACAAGGCTCTTTTGGTCAAGGGCGCCCGACAGGTGGGAAAGTCATATTTGGTCAACGTCTTTGCAAGCGAATCGTTCGAAAATGTCGTGACGTTCGACCTTATCGCCGACGCGTCCGTGCGCGATTCGTTTTTGGCGGCAAAAAGCGCGGATGACCTGCTTATGCGCATGTCTATTGCTGCAACGCAGCCGATGGTTGCGAACAAGACCGTTGTGGTTATCGACGAGGTGCAGCGATGCCCCAACGTGGTGACGTTTATCAAATATCTGGTCCAGCGCGGCGACTTTCGATACATCCTTACCGGATCGCTCCTTGGCGTTGAGCTCGAGGGCATCGATTCCCTGCCGGTGGGGTATGTCGAGCAGGTCCAGATGTGCCCGCTCGACTTTGAGGAGTTTTGCTGGGCAAATGGCGTTGGTGCCAGCGTGTTTGACATGCTCAGAGACCGTCTAAAGGATGAGGGGGAGCTCCCCGGCTACCTGTATGACCGCTTGTTCGATCTGTTCCATCAGTATGTGGTGGTGGGAGGCATGCCCGACGCGGTCAATTCCTTCTTGGCGACGCGCAATGTCGACGAGGTTCGAAACATCCATCGCGATCTTCACGCCCTGTATCGCGATGACATCGCAAAGTACGCTCCGCCCGAGCTACGCTTGGTTATTCGCGATATCTATGATTTGATTCCCAGCGAGGCCGGCTCCAAAAACAAGCGATTCAAGCTGTCGTCGATTAACGGTGTCAAACGTTTTTCGCAGGTGACAGATCATTTTCTCTGGTTGTCGGAGGCGGGTGTCGCGCTTCCCGTGTATAACGTAACGGCGCCCGTGGCACCCCTTTTATTGGGGGAGCAGCGAAATCTATTTAAGCTGTTTTACTTGGACACCGGAATGCTCATGTCGTCGTATTCCAAAAGGGTCGCCCAAGGCGTTTTTGATGGGGAGGCGGAAGACGCCTTTGGCATGAACATGGGGGCGGCGTTTGAGGGCTTCGTTGCCCAAGAGCTCAAAGCCCACGGATTCAGATTGCGCTACTTTACGTCTAAAAAAGTCGGCGAGCTCGATTTTGTGGAGGAGACGCTCGATGGGGAGGTCCTTGCCATCGAGGTCAAGTCGGGCAAGAGCTTTAAGTCCCATGCGGCGCTCGACAACGCGCTCGCGACGAAGGGCTACGGAATCGATCGCGCCCTGGTACTTGCGGAATGTAATCTTCACCGCGATGGTGACGTGCTGTATCTGCCCATCTTTATGGCAGGGCTTTTGGAGCCGTAACATGCCGCCGGCTCTTCCGGCCCTCCCTTAACCCTCGCTACTCGTCGTCTCCGTCGTTGGGGTCGCCCTTGAGGGTGTTGATGTCCAGGTACTCGTTATCGTCCTCTTTTTGCTGCGTTGCCGATTCGGACGCGGTAGGGCCGCGGAACAGCTGGAATCCCTCAAACGCGATCACGCCGAGCAGGGCGATGATGATGGCGATAAAGACAACCTTTGCCGCCTGCGAAAACTCCGAAAAGCGCGGCGGTTCTTCTTCGGTGTGGTAATCGGCAGCGCGCTCATCGTCGACGCCGTGGGTATACGACGATGCTGAGGCTGCCTTTACGCTCGCTTGGTTGTAATCGGGAGCGGGCGTGGCGGCAAACGGGTCGCGAGAATAGCCGCTCGACGTTTGGCCGTAATCCTCGGTTTCGATGCGGCCGGCGCGAGGCTGTTCGCTCGGACGGTTGGCGTATGCTGCGGTGTTGTCGTATGCGGAGTTGCGTTCCTCG
Source organism: uncultured Collinsella sp. (assembly GCA_900543945.1). GTDB lineage: Bacteria > Actinomycetota > Coriobacteriia > Coriobacteriales > Coriobacteriaceae > Collinsella. The sequence continues at coordinate 4,174 of UQTN01000091.1, forward strand.
GCAGCCGCAAACAGGGGGTTGACCGGAATGTCGAGGGCCGGCATGCCGCCCGAGGTCTCGTCTAGATCTGACGCCGCCCAGGAATCAAAGGCAAACTGGCGGTTGGAAAGATCATCCAGATCCATGACAGGCGGCTCGAGCTCGGGCTCGGGAGCCGTGTATACCGGCTGCTGCGGGGCAGTGTAGCGAATCGTGCTGTCTGCCGTGGGGCGCTGTGCCGCTGCAGCGAGAAACGCCGCCGTCTCGGACGGATCGCTAGCGGGACGGGGTGCAGGGGCGGCTTTGCGCGTCGCCTGCACGATGGGACGGGTGGCAAAGTCGTCCGCGGGCACGGATGCCGGCGCGGGCGTGGCGGAAGGTGCGGGCTTTGCGCTTGTCGGGCGAACTCCGCCGCCCATGAGTTCCTCGGCGGTCCAGGGGCGGTCGCTCATCACGTCGTCGAGGCTCAGCGCAAAAAGGCCCTCTTCGCCCTCGTCAAACGCGTGTTTCGCATGCCTGGCGCCAGAAGCGGTACCTCCGCGGCCGTTGCGTGATGCGTTGCTCGACCCCATCTTGTCCCATCCTTTCGAAATGCTCACATTCATCGATTATATGGAACTTGCCTTGCGGCCGACTCTCGGATTCGCGCATTCCAGAACTCGCGCCCAAAAGGGGAGGGGCGCAGGCGCGCTGGCTATTTGTCGCCGGCGGCAGTTTTGGCCTCGTTGAGGTAGCTATAGAAGCTGTATTTGGAGATGCCAAAGAACTCGCAGGCGCGTTCGCTCGACTTGGAGATGAGGAAGGCGCCGCGACGGTCGAGGTAGCCAATGGCGCGGATGCGCTCGTCTTTGGTCATGAGCGCCGCGGGCTTGCCCACAAACTGTTCGCACTCGCGCAGTAGATCTTCGAGCAGGTCGCCGATGTTTTTGGTAATGGGCTCGGGCTCGGTGTAGCCCGTGCCGCCGGTGCCGGTAAAGGCGTCGAGCGAGCGCTCAAAAGCCTTCATGAGCGTAATGTCAAAGTTAATGCCCAAAATGCCGACGGGCTTGCCCTCGTCGTTGCGGATAAAGATGGTCGAGGACTTGAGCAGCTTGCCATCGGTGGTTTTGGTGAGGTATGGCTCGCGGTCGTGCACGTCGGTGGTGCCCTCGTGCATGGACTCAAACACAATATGGCTGGGGCCGTCACCCAGTTTGCGCCCGCTGACGTGGCCGTTTTCGATCACTACGATGGAGTGGTCCACATCGTCGGTTTCCAGGTCGTGGACGACGATTTCGCAGTTGGGGCCAAATTGGAGCGCCAGACCGTGTGCGAGGCGCTTGTAAAACTCAATCTGTGCGGGGGTCATGGGTGCCTTCCTAAAAATTAGTTTGGGCACACTTTGCCATAAACCACACCTGTTCGCAAACAAATACATAGACAGGCTAATTGGTGACCGTTCGGCGGCGAAAAGGTACCGATTACGGCAACAAACAATTTGTTAGGTTTTCCAATCAAAAAGTGTGATAGAACAGTGCTAACAAACTTTTTGTTTGGCATCCACATAAAAGTTCAGCCGCATGAATGGGAATGGGCTGAAACGCGTATGCGGGGGCCGGCAAGAGAGGACTTAAGGAGTTCACCGTATGGCCGATAAGATCCAGTGGGCGGGCAACACGATGCCCAAGAGCGATGACAAGCACTTGGGAATCATGAGCCTCGACCACGTGAAGAAGGCCCGCGCCTTCCACCAGTCGTTCCCTCAATATACCGTCACTCCGCTTGCCCGCCTGGACGGTCAGGCTGCGCGCCTGGGCCTGTCCAACCTGTGCGTTAAGGACGAGAGCTATCGCTTTGGCCTCAACGCCTTTAAGGTCCTGGGCGGATCGTTTGCCATGGCCAACTACATTGCCGACGAGACCGGCAAGGACGTTGCCGAGTGCACCTTCGATTACCTGACCTCCGATCAGCTAGCCAAGGACTTTGGCCAGGCCACCTTCTTTACCGCCACCGACGGCAACCATGGCCGCGGCGTGGCATGGGCTGCCAACAAGCTGGGCCAGAAGGCCGTCGTGCACATGCCCAAGGGTTCCACCAAGCCCCGCTTTGACAACATCGCCGCCGAGGGCGCCACGGTGACCATCGAAGAGGTCAACTACGACGAGTGCGTGCGCATGGCCGCCGCCGAGGCCGATGCTTGCGAGCGCGGCGTTATCGTTCAGGACACCGCCTGGGAGGGCTACGAGAAAATCCCGTCTTGGATCATGGAGGGCTACGGCACCATGGCTTCCGAGGCTGCCGAGCAGCTGCGCGAGATGGCCATCAACCGCCCGACGCACGTCTTTGTCCAGGCTGGCGTGGGCTCGCTGGCTGGCGCCGTGGTGGGCTACTTCACCAACCTGTATCCCGATAACCCGCCCACCTTCGTCGTGGTCGAGTGCGCACCTGCCGCCTGCCTGTACAAGGGCGCTGCCGCCGGCGACGGCGATCCGCGCATCGTGGACGGCGACATGCCCTCCATCATGGCCGGCCTGTGCTGCGGCGAGCCCAACATCCTGGGCTGGGATATCCTGCGCAACCACACCACTGCCTTCGTGTCCTGCCCCGACTGGGTCACCGCTCGCGGCATGCGCACCCTGGGTGCTCCCGAGAAGGGCGACCCGCGCGTCATCTCCGGCGAGTCCGGCGCTGTGACCACCGGCCTGGTCGAGACCCTCATGCTCGATCCCGAGTACGCCGAGCTCAAGGAGCTCATCGGCCTGGACAAGACGAGCTCCGTGCTCTGCTTCTCCACCGAGGGCGACACGGATCCCGACCAGTATCGCCGCATCGTCTGGGAAGGCGAATACCCCACTTGCTAATCGTTGGGCGGCGCAGCGCGCCGCGCCAAATTTCTATTAGACCCTCTATGTCCTGCAGATGCATGAACCCGGGAGGCGGAGGAATACCTATTTGCTCCGTCGCGAGTTCCGCACGCAAAGGAAAGCACTTAATGTGCTTTCCGTCTTGCGCAGGACTGTTCGAGCAGCGGAGTAAATAGCTATTCCTCCGCCAACTCCTAGGTAGACTCCTTCGAATGAAAGGTTGACTGTTATGACTGAAGAACTCGATTTTGATGCCATTAAGGCTGCGGCTGAGTCCCATCGTGCTGATATGACTCGCTTCCTGCGCGCCATGATCTCCCACCCCTCTGAGTCTTGCGAGGAGGGTGAGGTTGTCGCCTGCATCAAGGCCGAGATGGAGAGCCTTGGCTATGACGAGGTCAAGGTCGACGGCCTGGGCAACGTCATGGGCTTTATGGGCGAGGGCGACAAGATCATCGCCATCGACTCTCACATCGACACCGTCGGCATCGGCAACATCGAGAACTGGGATGCCGATCCCTATGAGGGCTACGAGACCGACGAGATCATCTACGGCCGCGGCGGCTCCGACCAGGAGGGCGGCATGGCTTCTGCTACCTATGCTGCCAAGATGATGAAGGACATGGGCCTCATCCCCGAGGGCTACAAGATCATGGTCGTCGGCACCGTCCAGGAAGAGGACTGCGACGGCATGTGCTGGCAGTACATCTACAACAAGGACGGCATTAAGCCCGAGTTCGTCATTTCCACCGAGCCCACCGACGGCGGCATCTATCGCGGTCACCGCGGCCGCATGGAGATCCGCGTCGACGTTCACGGCACCTCCTGCCACGGCTCCGCTCCCGACCGCGGCGACAACGCCATCTACAAGATGGCCGACATCATCGCCGACGTCCGCGCCCTCAACAACAACGGCTGCGACGAGTCGACCGACATCAAGGGCCTCGTCAAGATGCTCGACCCCAAGTACAACCCCGAGCACTACGAGGATGCCCGCTTCCTGGGCCGCGGCACCTGCACCACCTCCCAGATCTTCTACACCTCTCCCAGCCGCTGCGCGGTGGCCGACTCCTGCGCCATCTCCATCGACCGCCGCATGACCGCCGGCGAGACCTGGGACTCCTGCCTGGAGGAGATCCGCGACCTGCCCAGCGTGAAGAAGTACGGCGACGACGTACAGGTG
>UQTN01000092.1 GCA_900543945.1 uncultured Collinsella sp.
AGTTGGTTAATGGTCGATTTGGCAATGCGGCGAAGAGCTGTGGGCAAAAAACGTCAAATATGAGTACTGTCACAAGTCCTGTAGCATTATTTTTTTGCAAAATATGCAGTATTACGCAACATATGTCCAAGTACTTAGCTGATAAACGCGTGCAATTCTTCCGCCGTAGGACGCCTTGTGTCCAAATTGCCTTCTGATAGCATGAAATCGCTGTTACTAAATTGGTAACAGTACTCATATTTGCTATTTTTTGTCCAAGGGCCTTGCGATGATGCCGGGATTCGCACCCTGCCGGGTTCGAATCCCGACGCATGGGTAGCAAAAAGCCCGTCACCGCGAGGGTAACGGACTTCTCGGTTTAAATGGTGCCCCCAGCGGGATTCGAACCCGCGATATCCACCTTGAAAGGGTGGCGTCCTTGGCCGCTAGACGATGGGGACAGCGGGAAAGAGTATAGCAGACTTTTTTGCCGGCGCGTATATCGTTGGCAAACTGGAAAACCACCACAAAGGTACCTGTCCCCTTTGTGGTGGTTGGGGCGTTAGGGGAGGAGCTTCATGGCGGCGTCGTGGGCGGCGTGCTCGTAGGTGTCGTCGAGGGGTTTGAGCGGCAGCAGAGCGTTGGCCTGCGCGCCGCCGCGGCGCTCGAGGGCGTGCGCGATCAGCCAGTCGGTGAGTTCGGGGTTTTTGGGCAGTGCCGGTCCGTGCAGGTACGTGCCGATGACGCCCTTGTAGATGAGGCCCTCAAGGCCATCATCGCCGTTGTTGCCGGTGCCCGTGACGACGGACGTTCCGAGCGGCGTGGCATCGGCGTCCAAAAGCGTGCGGCCGCCATGGTTCTCGAATCCCACAAAGGGCTCAGGTGCCAGGTCGGTTTTGACGGCTACGTTGCCGATCAGGCGGTCGGAGCCGCGTACGGTTTCGGCGGCAATGACCCCCAGACCCTCGATGCGATCCTCGCCCATATAGTACGAACGGCCGAGCAGCTGATAGCTGCCACAGATGGCAAGCAGCGAGCCGCCATCCTCAACATAGGCCGCGACCTTGTCTTTTTGGGCGAGCAGTTCGTGTGCCACGGCTAGCTGGTCGCGGTCGGAGCCGCCGCCCATCATGACGATGTCGGCGTCCGTCAGGTCGAGCACCTCGCCCATACGGACCTCGTCTACACGCGCGGGAATGCCACGCCAGGCGCAACGGCGCTCGAGCGCGATAACATTGCCGCCGTCGCCGTAGAGGTTAAGGGCATCGGGATACAGGTAGACGATGCGCAGCGGGCGCGAAAGCTCGACTGGTGCGATGCCGACAGGAAGAGCGCTGCCGTCGGCACGGGCTACGGCGCGCCCGGCAACAGCGTCGGAAGTGGCGCCCTTCAGTCCGTCGAGCTCCTTGACCAGCGGCGGGAAGGCCGTGTAGTTGGCGACGGCGTAGAAGGTGTCATCGGCGGCCTCGTCTGCCACGGCGCCAATTGCCTGCGCGACGTCCGAGATAATCGCGGCATCGATGCCGGCGTACTTGAGGCGCACCTGCATGTCGTGTGCGCGCGTGCCGCCGGCAAAGGCGACAAGACCCGGCGTGTCGGCGATGCGCTCAAAGTCGACGTCGTAGATCCACGATACATCGTGGCCGTCGGCATCGTTGTCGTTGAGGAAGAAAGCGCAGAGTCTGCCGTCTGCCGTCTTGATGGACTGGATTTGTCGATCGAAGCCTACGGGATTCTTGGCCAGGTTGGCCTCGACGGTGCGGCCGGCGATATCCCAGCGCCCCATACGACCACCGGCGGGCACATAGGCATCGAGCGTAGGCTGTAGAAGCGCCGTGTCCACGCCCAACTCGTGCGCGGCAAAGAAGGCAGCGGCAACGTTATAGACCATGTACAGGCCGTTGTAGCGTGTGACAATGTGTCCGGCGCCCGCGTCGGGCGCAGATCCAAAGACCAGGTCAAAGCCGTAGCCGTCGCAGCCGAGCTTCACGCCCGTCACGCGACGGACAAGCGCGGGGCGGGCCCAACCGCACGAGGGGCAATGGTAGGCGCCGAGCTGGCCGTATTGCACGTAGTCATACTCCAGCGGCGCGTTGCACTGCGAGCAAAAGCGCGAGTCGCTAATGCGGTCAGACTCGGTGTTGGTGGCGCCGTCGATGCCAAAGGCAATACTCGCGTTGGGAACGCGCGCGGCGATCGCGGCACACAGCGGATCGTCGGCGTTATAGATAAGCGTCGTTGTCGGCGAGAGCTCCAACGCGTGGGCGATGACCTCCTGGGTGTGATCGATCTCGCCGTAGCGGTCCAGCTGGTCGCGGAACAGGTTGAGCAGCACAAAGTAGGTCGGCTTGAGCTTGGGCAGGACGCGCACCGTGTAGAGCTCGTCGCACTCAAAGACGCCTACGCGCTTGCTGCTGGCCGTTCGCTTAAGGTTGCCGCGCGCCTCGAGCAACGCGCCCACCACGCCCGGCTCCATGTTGTTGCCAGCGCGGTTGCACACCACGGTGGCGCCGCTGGCGGCAACGGCGTCGGCGATGAGGTTGGAGGTGGTGGTCTTGCCATTAGTACCGGTGATCACCACGCTGCGGTCGACCAGGCTCGCGAGGTCGCTTAGCAGCTCGGGGTCGATCTTCATGGCGATGCGGCCGGGAAGTACGCCGCCCTGGCGCTTAAGGACGGAGCGCAGCCCCCAGCGGGCGATATCGCTCGAGGTGCAGGCAAGAGATGAGCGGAGATTCATGAAACCGTTCCTAACGTAAACGATATGGTCGGGTCGAGTGCGTCACTAAAAACCGTAGCGGCGCGCAAATTCCTGGGCAAGCTGCGACACGTCTTCGCAGGCATTGGCCCAGGGGGCAAAGTCTGGAGTGTCCGAGATAATGCCGTCCGCTTCCCAAACGGCCTGGTGCGAAAGATCCCAGGGATCGCGTGGCTCGGGCCGGCAGGGAAGGTACGGTGTCTGGTACATGGGATTCAGCAAGAAGAACGCGCCGCCCTCGCAGCGGTTAGCGAACTCACGCAGCGCGCGCGTCGCCGGGCGCATCTTGTTCGTTATGAACAGCAAGATCGTGCGGGCGAGCAGGTACCAAGGAGAGTTTTCGAGTGCGTCTGCCCCCATCTGCTCCTCGAGCTGGTGGGCCAGGGCAAAAAAGCCGTCCTGGTCTTCTAGGCGGGCGAGGGCGAGCAGCACGGTGCCGGCGGCCCGGGTGGGATAGCCTTCCGCCTTAAGAACGCGGCGAGCATAGTTGGCGGCAGCACGGTAGCGGGCGCTCGCCATGCACAGCTGCGAGATGGCCTCGAGCGTGTGGAGCCACCCGATAAGGGCCGGCTCGCTCACGGTAAGGTCCGCTGCGGTGACACCGTCGGCCAAAACATTATTGGCCCAGTAGTGCGGGGCCTCCATATCAAACCCGGGCACGCTCTGTTGCAGGTAGTCGGCCGCGCTCGTCTCGAGCTTCATCAGGTCGCCCAGGCAGGCGTCGACGGGCGTGTCGGCCAAAATGATGGCGAGCAGCTGGGCATCGAGGACATGCGCATCGATGCGGACGATCTTGAGCAGCTCATCACGCATATCGTCGAACAGGCGGTTGCGCGTCTGCTCAAACTCCTCGTCGCTGCCCATGTCCTCGATGCGATGGAGCTCGTCGAGCAGGTGGTGATGAACACCGGCATAGGACAGCAGCGCCTGAGCATGCTCGGACTGCGCATACTTTTGGGGATTCGCACTAATGTCGTTATGGACAAGCTCGCGTGCTGCATCGGTGAGCTCGGGGTGCGACGCCAGATAGGTGCGCTCCAGGTAGGCGGGGATGTAGACGCTCGGATCCATTAGAGGTCTCCTCCCTTAAACGGCAAGCCCTGCTCGGCCGCCCGCAGTATGCGCTCGTCGATCTGGGAGCGCACGATGTCGTTGGTGGCGACCCAGGCGGCAAAGCTGGCGTTGTCGGGCGCGCCCAGGCCCTCCTGCAGTACCGGCGTCGCCTCGGAGAGTGCAAGGACAAGCTCGTCGGTCGAGCCCACGCCCACGTTAACGCGGGCATAGACGCCATCGGGAAACTCGGTTTGGAAGTAGAGCGCCTCGGCGGCGTGGGGGCACGAACGCACAAGGATACGCAGGTAGTGTTCGGCACCCTCGTAGTCCAGCTCGCGCCAGGCTGCGCTCATCAGTGCGATGAGCGTCCACGGGTCCAAGTCGCGCTCTGCATCCTTGGGACGGCGGCGCAGCGGGGTATTCGCGAGGTACGGCACGGAGTGAGCGGAGCGAAAGCGCTTGAGCTCCTCGGCGGGGTATTCGAGCTTTGCCATGGCGAGCATCGCGGTGTGGCGGACACCGGCGGGGTCGTTGGGCGCAAAGTCCAAGCTGCGATTTGCGGCTTCGAGCGACATGCGATAACGGCCGCTAATGAGGGCGCGCGATGCCAAGGCGGCAAGCCAGCGCAGATAGGGGCGGCACGTAAGGTCGCCTGCGGCCTCGCGCTCGTAGGGGTCCTGCGCCGAGGCGATCTTGAGCGCCAGATCGTGCTCCACCTCGTCGCACTTGGACACCAGATACTGCACGTATTCCTCGTTGGATTCGGCGGTGAGCGCCGTCAGCATGCGCTGGGCATCCCAGTTGGCCGGATCGAGTGCGGCTGCCTCGCGGAGCATGTTCTCGGCAGCTGCCTCTTCCTGCTCTGCCTGGGTATCGTCAGGGATAAAGGGAATGCGGTAATCGACGGCCTCGACCACCTTGGCAATGAGGTGCCCGGCGCGGTCGCGGTCGTGCACGATGAGCGGCGCGGGGTCGCGGGTGAATTGTTCCATCAGACGCTCTACGGCGGCACCGTCGGTGAGCGGGATATTGTCGCGGCGCAAGGCCTCAAGAACGAGGCGATGGCAATCCTCTTGAATGGGATCGAATGCCATGGGGCCTCCTTTGCTGCGGTTAGGGTTCAAATGTCTCTATATAAGGTTCTAGTTTACCCGCATGTGGCACACCGGGGGTGCCGCACTTGGACATGCACCTTTGCGCCACGAAGACGGATGTCGCACAAATGTCGGCACCTTGGACGACTGAGTGGTATCACGGTGCCGCAAACGGTCGATTTTTGGCGGCGAACGGGGCGCATTTTGGAGGGGCACAGTCCTGCCCGGGATATGTGGTCAACCTTGATAAAACGTTTGCCCAGCTTGGGAGTATGAATGCCCCACAAGGGTCTTCAGGGATAGAAAAAACGTTTCATCATTGTCGGCTTTAGGTGAATAACTGACCAACCAGAACGGTAGAATAGTGTTTGTCTGAGCGTTGAGACGTTTAGACATCGCGCATTGTCATCGCCGGCAACGCGCAAAACGGTCCTAACGGAGCCAATCGGGTGCTCCGTTATATACGCAAGTCTAAGAGGGGCTTGTTTAGGAGGCACAGTATGGGACGTTTTACCAATCCTCGCGATCTGTACTTTGGTGAGGGCGCTCGCCACGAGGTGAAGAACCTCAAGGGCAAGAAGGCCATTATCGTTTCTGGCGGCAGCTCTATGCGCCGCGGCGGGTTCCTGCAGGACGTCGAGAACGACCTTAAGGAAGGCGGTTTCGAGGTCAAGCTGTTCGAGGGCGTCGAGTCCGACCCGTCCATCGAGACGGTCATGAAGGGCGCCGAGGCCATGCGCGAGTTCGAGCCCGACTGGATTATCGCCATCGGTGGCGGCTCGCCCATCGATGCCGCTAAGGCCATGTGGGTCTTCTACGAGTATCCCGAGGAGTCCTTCGATAACATCATCCAGCCGTTCAGCTTCCCGGAGCTGCGTCAGAAGGCTCATTTCTGCGCCATCTCCTCTACCTCCGGCACCGCTACCGAGGTCACCGCGTTCTCCGTCATTACCGACTACGCCAAGGGCATCAAGTACCCGCTGGCCGACTTCAACATCACCCCTGATGTCGCCATCGTCGACCCCGAGCTCACCTACACCATGCCCGCCAAGCTGTGCGCTCACACCGGCATGGATGCTCTGACCCACTGCATGGAGGCCTACGTTTCCACCTGCGCCTCTATGTTCACCGACGCCAACGCCCTGCACGGCATCCGCGAGATCGTCGAGTGGCTGCCCAAGTCCTATGCTGGCGACCATGAGGCCCGTCAGCACATGCACGAGGCTCAGTGCATCGCCGGTATCGCCTTCTCCTCGGGCCTGCTCGGCATCGTTCACTCCATGGCTCACAAGACCGGTGCTGCCTTCGAGAACGGCCACATCATCCACGGTGCCGCTAACGCCATGTACCTGGGCAAGGTTATCCAGTGGAACTCTAAGGACCCGCGTGCTGCTGAGCGTTACGCTTACGTGGCCAAGGAGATCCTGCACCTTCCCGGCGAGACCAACGAGGAGCTCATCGCTGCGCTCGTCCAGAAGATTCGCGACCTCAATGACCAGCTCAACATTCCGCAGTCCATCAAGGATTACGCGAATGGTGGCGTGAAGGTCGACGCCGAGAACCCGCAGATGGTTTCCGAGGAGGAGTTCCTCGCCAAGCTGCCCGAGATCGCTGCGAACGCCGAGACCGACGCCTGCACGCCCGAGAACCCGCGTGAGACCAAGGCTGCCGACTTCGAGAAGATCCTCAAGGCCTGCTACTACGACACCGACATCGATTTCTAATCGACTCTTGTTATCGTAACGAGGGGCTCCGCACGTATCCGTACGGAGCCCCTTTCTTTTTTCTTTTAGAGAATGGGATAGTTATGGCTGCAATTTTCAATAGCCCCAGCAAGTACATCCAGGGCCCGGACGAGCTGGCCAAGCTCGGCTCTTATGTTGAGCCGCTTGGCGCTAAGGCCCTCGTCATCGTGACGCCTTCGGGCAAGAAGCGCGTCGGTGCCAAGATCGAGGGCGGCTTTGCCGAGGCTAAGGCCGAGCTGCTGTTTGAGGACTTTAACGGTGAGTGCTCCAAGGGCGAGGTCGATCGCCTGGTTGCGCTCGCTCGCGACAACGGTTGCGACATCATCGTCGGCGTCGGTGGCGGCAAGATCCTCGACACCGCGAAGGCCGTCGCCTATTACCTGGAGTCCCCGGTTATCATTTGCCCCACCATTGCTTCGACCGATGCCCCGTGTTCGGCGCTTTCGGTGCTCTATACCGATGACGGCCAGTTCGACAAGTATCTCTTCCTTAAGGCAAACCCCAACATTGTCCTTATGGACACGACGGTTATCGCGGCGAGCCCGGTGCGCCTGACGGTTTCCGGTATGGGCGATGCACTCGCAACCTATTTCGAGGCTCAGGCGACGCACGATGCCGACGGCGGCACCTGCGCTGGCGGCAAGGGCGGCATGGCCGGTCTGGCGCTCGCCAAGCTCTGCTACGAGACGCTTATGGCCGATGGCGTCAAGGCCAAGGTCGCGCTGGAGAAGGGTGCGCTCACGCCTGCAGTCGAGCATATCATCGAGGCCAATACGCTGCTTTCGGGCATTGGCTTTGAGAGCTCGGGCCTTGCTGCTGCTCATGCCATCCACAATGGCCTGACGATGCTGCCCGAGTGCCACGGCATGTATCACGGCGAGAAGGTCGCCTTTGGCACCATCGTTCAGCTGGTACTCGAGGATGCTCCGACTGAGAAACTCGAGGAAGTCTTGGGCTTCTGCATTGAGCTGGGCCTGCCGGTCACGATGAAGGAACTTGGCGTTGCCGAGCTTACGCGCGAACAGGCCATGATTGTTGCCGAGGCCGCCTGCGCGCCCGATGACACCATGTGCAACATGCCGTTTGAGGTGACGCCCGAGATGGTCGCAAACGCCATCCTGGGTGCCGACGCGCTGGGACACTACTATCTCATGGATGAGTAAATCAAGCTAAGGAAGGGGCAAAGCCAGCAGACGGCTTTGCCCCTTTTTGCTATGGTGCAAACTAACCTGACCCCATCGCACCAAGTTGGTGCAAAGGGGTCAGGTTACTTTGCACCAATCGTT
>UQTN01000093.1 GCA_900543945.1 uncultured Collinsella sp.
GTCAATGCCCTCCTCTTTCACGTCACCTTGCTCGCTTAGGGGCGTTTTCGCTGACAATGCCAAGACATCGGCGTTGCCTTGGTCGCAAGTAGTCATTGGGGACGTTCTTGTTTGACTAGTCATTTAAGAACGTCCCCAATGACTAGCCAATAAAACGGCGCCCGTCGGCGATGTTGCCGGCGGGCGCCGTTGTCTTGCAGGCGGAATGATCTGTTTTCCTCCGTCCCCAAGGGATCATTACAGTGAGTCGATAAAGCGCTGCTGGGCGGCGCGTCCGTCCTCGTCCCACTTAAAGACTCCGGCGTTGTCGAGCACGTGGCTAAACACCACGCCGACCTCCTCATGCAGGATGTCGATGGCGTTATCCGCCGTAAGCTCGTTCGCGCGGCGAGCAAAGACGTCCTCCGCCCATGCGGCGTGGCTGCGGCAAAGGTCGTCGCTCTCGAGAGCGCAGGCAAGATCGTAGCTGGCATCGGCCTTGGCCGCCAGCAGGTGCTCGCGGACAGCACCGAGCTCGGGAACCAAGCGCGGCGGCAGAATGGCCAGGCCCATGACCTCGATCAGGCCGATGTTCTCCTTTTTAATATGGTGGTACTCGGCATGCGGGTGGAACACGCCCAGCGGATGCTCGTCGGTCGTGATGTTGCAGCGAAGCGCCAAGTAGGCCTCGTAGATCTCGCCTCCGGCATTGCCGCGGGAGTCGACGCGGCGGATGACGGGCGTCACGGTGTTGTGCGCCACGCCATCGGCTGTGCGTGCGATGACGCCCACCGACTCATCGGTCCACTCGCGCCAGGCGAGGATAATCTTCTCGGCGGCATCGAGCAGCTGGGCGCGGTCGTGCGAGCGCAGGCGCAGCACCGAGAGCGGCCACTGCAGCACGGTGCCGCTGACCTGGTTAAAACCGGGCACGCTAAACTGCGAGACCTCGGCGGCGTGCATCATGGGGAACTCGTGCGCGCCACCCTGGAAGTGGTCGTGCGACAGAATCGAGCCGCCCACGATAGGCAGGTCGGCGTTGGAGCCGATGAAGTAATGCGGGAACAGGTCCACAAAGTCGAGCAGGCAGGTCAGGCCCTTGCGGTCGACGTGCATCGGACGATGCTCGGAGCTCATGGCAATGCAATGCTCGTTAAAGTACGCGTACGGGCTGTACTGGAAACCCCAGCGCTCGCCGTTGAGCTGGATGGGGATAATGCGCAGGTTCTGGCGAGCGGGGTGAGCGCCGCCGTCGGCTGCGGCGGAGCGTCCGGGATAGCTCTCGTTTTCGATGCAGAGCTGGCAGGCGGGATACTTCTCGCCCGTGTTCTTTGCGGCACCAGCCGCGGCGATATCGCGTGGGTCCTTCTCAGGCTTGGAGAGGTTGATGGTGATCTCAAGATCGCCCCAGTTGGTGGGGGTGCTCCATTTGATGTTGCGCGCGATGGCGGCACGGCGCACGTAGCCGGCGTCGCGGCACAGGCCGTAGAACCAGTCGGTTGCGGCGCGGGGCTCGTTGACGCCCATACGTCCGTTGAACTCCTCGTTTACAACCGAAGGCCTCGGCATGAGCGCACCCATGATGCGCATGGCGATGCGGTCGCGGCCTGACGCCGTGTCCTCGGCGGCACCGTTGGTAACGGCGGCCTCGGAAAGCGCGGCAAGCGTGCCTTCAAGATCAAAGTCGGGCAGGGTATTGGGGTGCAAGAGCGAGAGTTTCTCAACCTGGAGCGCCCAGGCCATATCGAGTGCGGGACCCGTGGCGCCGATGCACTCCAAAATGGTGTTGTATGCCCAGATCCGGTCGTCCTGGCCGATCATCGATCGGTGGATGGCGTACTCGATCAGGTTCTGCGCGGCCTCTCGCACGTCAGTCATTACAGCCATGCCGCGTAAGCCCCCTTGTCAGAGATGGCGTAGTGACGGGCAGAGCCCTCGCCCAGCCAGCCGTTCATCTTGGCAATGAAGGTGTCGACCAGATCGAGCGGCACGAAGGCCTGGATGGTGCCACCAAAGCCGCCACCGTGGATACGGACGGCGCCGCGGCCGTCGAGCACGTGCTCGGCCAGCGCCAGGGCATACATGGAAGGCTGCTCGGAACCCAGCTTGGCAACAACATTCTGCAGGTACATGGCAGAGCTGGCGCCGGACTCGCGCGTCAGGACCAGGAACTGGTCAATGTCGCCAGCGTTCAGGGCTGCCCAGCGCTTGTCGACCAGGCCGTTCTCGTACCAGTAGTGAACGGCACGCAGGCAAGCGCGGTCGCCCAGCTTGGCGCGCAGCTCGGGGAGCTTGGCGTCAAAGTCGGCAACGTTGACCTCGCACAGGCGTGCCTTGCCAAACTCGGCGGCGACGTCCTGCATCTCGCGCGGAACGGCGGCGTAGTCGTCGGTAGCCGCCACATGGTCGGCGCCAACCTTAACGAGCACGAGCGCATAGCCGTGATCCTCAAAGTTGAGCTCGAGCTTCTGGGTCTTAGGCTGAGCCTGATCCTCAAAGTCCATGTAGGCGAGGCCGCCCAGGCACACAGCCGCCTGATCCATAAGACCGCAGGGCTTGCCGTAATAGTTGTTCTCGGTGCGCTGGCTCATCTGGGCGAGCGCGACGGGCTCAATGGCGGGCGCGCCCCAGAGCGTCTCCATGGCGCGGCCGTAAGCCGCCTCGACAGCGGCGGAGCTAGAAAGGCCGCCACCCGAGGGGACGGAGCAGGTAAAGGCAAAGTCGAAGCCCTGGGGCTCAACGCCCAGAGCAGCGATTTCGTGGGCCATACCGCGCACGAGGCTTGCGGACGTGCCCTTCTCGGACTCTTGAATATCCAGCGTGTCGAGCGTGATCTCAAACGTAGGATAGCCCTCGTCGGCGACGCGAACCTTGTTGGAATCGGTCGCCACGGCAATGCCGTCGACGGCGACATCGAGCGAGCCGGCGATAACGTGACCGCCCTCGTGATCGGTGTGGTTGCCGCTGATCTCGGAACGGCCGGGCGCGTGCACATAGAGCACCTGGCGATCGCCGATGGGGCCAAACTCCTCCTCAAACAGCTTGGTGAGCGTGGCGAGTGTCTTTTCGTCGGGGGTGGTCATGAGGGTCCTTTCCTTGGCGCATACTGACGAGTTTTCCGTCGTAGTGAGTACGTTAACAATCTGAAGTGGCATAAACTCAGCATCTACGATGCCGCACGTTACGGGCTATGTTAACGTACTCATAACACAACACTTATCACTTTTTGAGAATCTGGTAATCGGTAGAAATCCAGCCGTGAACGGTATTGCCGTATGGACTTATAGAGCAGAAGAGTTGCGGATTGAAAAAGTAGAGTACGTTAACATGCGTCCGACGATAGCGGGCTTCGGCGCGGGGCGTATTTCTGCCCGGGCCGGCATGCACGCTATTCAGATCTCGCGAGGGTGAAGGTGATCCTGTGGTAAGGCGCCCGTCCAACGATACAGGTACGCGTCCGGTCTCCATGGCCGACGTCGCCCGCGCTGCTGGCGTTTCGCAGCAGACGGTTTCGCGCGTTGCCAACGGCCTCCCTAACGTCAACGAGCAGACGCGCCAGCGCGTGCAAGCCGCCATGCAGGAGCTCGGCTTCCGTCCGAGTTATGCCGGTCGCTCGCTGCGCGACGGCCGTTACCATTCGGTCGGTCTGTGCGTCAACAATGTCACCAAGTTTGGGAACCTCTCAATGATCGACGGCATCGCCAGCGCAGCTCGCGAGCATAATTGCGCCATCACGCTGGTCGAGATGTCCAAGACCGAGGAATTCTCGCTTGCCGAGGCAACGCGTCGTATGGCCGCGCTGCCCGTGGACGGCATCATCATCGGCATGAGCCGTATGGCGCCCGATTTTGAGACGTTTGATCCGTTACCGGGTATCGGCACGGTTATCGTCACCATGTATGCGCACCCGCGGGTGACCACAGTCGATTCCGACCATTACGGTTGTTCGCTGTTGCTCATGGATCATCTGTTTGAGCTGGGGCACGAGCAGATTCGCTATATTGGCGGCCCGTCGTTCTCGGTCGACGAACAGTTTCGTCGCGCCGGTTGGCAGGATGCACTCGAGCGTAAACACATCGAGCCGGTAGAGCCGCTCGAGGGTGACTGGTCTGCCAACAGCGGCTACGAGGCCGGCAGATATCTGGCCGAGCACGATCGCACCATGACGGCGATCTATGCGGCAAACGACCAGATGGCAAACGGGGCCATCGCCGCGCTGCGCGATAGTGGCCTGCGCGTGCCCGAGGATGTGAGCGTAGTGGGCGTCGACGATTCACTCGATGATTTTGTGGCACACAACGAGCTCACGACCGTGCGATTCGATCTACATCAGCGCGGACGCGAGGTGTTTGAGCATGCGGTTCCCGAGGCGGGTACGGCGGGCAAAACTGTTGCCATTCGTATTCCCGGTCAGCTCATCGTTCGACATAGTACGGCGGCACCGCGCGCATAGTTTCTGCAGGTCAACGGTGATATGTTGAACATCAATAACAATCGGTAAGGATGTCGGTAGATAGCTGTTGGGATGTAGCCGAGTGCTATGATAGACGGGCTCTTTTGTCTATCTAGGAGGCTTTGCCTGATGGAGATCACCAAGGATATCCGCTACGTTGGCGTCGACGATCACGACATTGACCTGTTCGAGGGCCAGTACGATGTGTCCGAGAACGGTATGGCATACAACAGCTACGTTATCTTGGGCGAAAAGATTGCTGTCGCCGATTCAGTCGACGGCGGTTTTGTCGACGAGTGGCTCGGTAACATCGAAGCCGTGCTCGACGGTCGCACGCCCGACTACCTGGTTGTCCATCATATGGAGCCCGATCACTCCGCTGGCATCGCCGCCTTTATGGAGCGCTATCCCCAGGCACAGATCGTGGCAAGCATGGGCGCTTTCCGCATGATGGTCAACTTCTTTGGCACCGATTTCCCCGAGCGCAAGATAGTCGTCAAAGAGGGCGACGTGCTCGATCTGGGCGGTCACAGCCTAACGTTTGTCGGCGCCCCCAACGTGCACTGGCCCGAGGTACTCTTCTCCTACGAGTCCACCGATAAGGTGCTCTTTAGCGCCGACGGCTTTGGAAAGTTTGGCGCCAACGACATCGAGGACCCCGAGGGTTGGGCTTGCGAAGCGCGCCGCTACTACTTTGGCATCGTCGGTAAGTTCGGCAAGTTCGTGCAGGCCGTGCTCAAGAAGGCCGCCGACCTGGACATCCAGATCATCTGCCCGCTTCACGGCCCCGTACTGACCGAGAACCTGGGCTACTACCTCGACACCTACAACACCTGGTCGAGCTATCAGCCCGAGGACGAGGGCATCACCATTGCCTATGCGAGCGTCTACGGCCATCTGAAGGCCGCCGTCGAGGAGCTCGCCGCAGCGCTCGAGGCTCGCGGCCAGAAGGTCTCCGTCTTTGACCTGGCTCGCGACGACATGGCCGAGGCCGTTGAGGATGCGTTCCGCTATGACCGCCTGGTGCTCGCCTCCATTACCTATCAGGGCGAGGTTTTCCCGTTCATGAGCACCTTTATCCACACGCTCGCCGAGCATGCCTACCAGAACCGTACCGTGGCGCTTGTCGAGGCCGGTTCCTGGGCGCCTGCAGCTGCCAAGGTTATGACCAAGGAGCTCGAGGGCATGAAGGACATCACCCTGGCGCAGAATAAGGTGACCGTCCTGGGTTCGCTCAACGACGCCTCGCGCGCTCAGATCGAGGCCCTCGCCGACGAGCTTTCCAAGTAGCGACACGTTCACTTTTGACGCTCAACCATCACAACCACCACAAAGGGGACAGGCACCTTTGTGGTGGTTTTTGTTTAAGCGCCGGCGATGACGAGATTTGGGCGGGCGTCGTCGGCGGTCTCGGCGATTGAGGTGGCGACGGCGCCATCGGGATCACGGTCCATCACGATGGTGTCGACATCGGTCAGCTCGGCAAAGCGGTACATGCCGCGTCCGTTAACCTTGCTGGCGTCCATAAGGGCGACGCTTTGACGGGCGGCACCGACCATAGCCGCTTTGGTCTCGGCCATCTGCGGAAAGTCGGTCGTAAAGCCGCAGCCGGGAACAAAAGCTCCAGGGCACATGACGGCAAGATCGGCGTGGACCATTTGGAGCGCCTGCATAGTGAGCGGTCCGTACAGATAACGATGGCCTTTGCGCAGCGCCCCGCCCGGCATGACGACATCGACTGAGGGCATGCTCTCGTCGATGTAATCGGCAATGGTAATGTCGGCCGTGATGACGGTGATACCATCGCGCTGATCGAGGAGCCGGACGAACTCGAGCGCCGTGGTGCCCGAGTCGACGAGCAGGGTGTCACCGCTGCCGACGAGTTCGATGGCACTTTGTGCGATGGCCTGCTTGGCGGCGACATTTACGTTGATGCGGCGATCTTGCGTGGAGACAGTTAGGCGTTTGTGGAGCGACACGGCGCCGCCATGCGTGCGACGCAGCTTGCCGGATTCGGCGAGCGCGTCCAGGTCGGCGCGGGCGGTGACGGAGGACACGCCAAAGGTTTGGGCGATGTCTGCCACCTGAACGGAGGCGTTATGCTCGAGCATTTCCATGATGGCGGCGCGGCGCTCATCGGCGAAAGCCCGGGTTGTTGCGTGGGCCATAGCTGCTCCATCCTCAACCTAAATTTGCAGGAATTGTGTTGAGTCTATTTTCGTTCATTTTCTTTTTAAGTAAGAAAACACCTTTCGATTACTTATCTTTTCTATAAAAGAAAGACAATTCGTGTGAAAACTTCAGTGTCGGATAGAGGAATTTGGTCCGAATCCCTTCCGTTTGCTTTTCAAAAACGAGCGTCTTGACCTGCGTGCCGGCGATATCTCATGCATGTAACACGAACGATTTTCATACAATGGGGGCAGCAAAACGCAAGGTAAAACGCCTTGCGGACACGTACGCCCGATGTCCAGATGCGGGCGAGGGAGAGGAGCAAACGCTCATGGCACTTGTTACCACCGAAAAGATGCTCAAGGACGCTCAGGCCGGCCACTACGCCGTCGGCGCGTTCAACGTCGAGAACCTCGAGTTTGTTATGGCCGTTCTGGCCGCTGCCGAGGAGACCAAGTCCCCCGTCATCATGCAGACCACCCCGGGCACCATCAAGACCGCTGGTCTGGACTACTTCTACGGCATGGTCAAGGCTGCCGCCGAGCGCGCTTCCGTGCCCGTCGCTCTGCACCTCGATCACGGCGATGGCTATGACCGCTGCATGCAGGCTTTCCGCACTGGCTACACCTCCGTTATGATTGACGGCTCGCACGAGTCCTTCGAGGACAACATCGCCCTGACCAAGTCCGTCGCCGATGCTGGCCGCGCCATGGGCGTGCCTGTCGAGGCTGAGCTCGGCAAGGTCGGCGGCAAGGAGGACGACGGTCCCGCGGTTGAGGGCGAGAGCCCCTACACCGATCCTGCCGAGGCCAAGGAGTTCGTCGAGCGCACTGGCTGCACCTCCCTCGCTATTGGCGTTGGCACCAGCCACGGCGTGTACACGAGCGATCCGCACATCGAGCAGTCCGTGGTCAAGGCCATCCGCGACGCCGTCGACGTGCCGCTGGTCCTGCACGGCACCTCCGGTGTGCCCGATGAGCAGGTTGCCGAGGCCGTGAAGAACGGCATCTGCAAGGTTAACTACGCCACTGAGCTGCGTCAGGCCTACACCAAGGGCTTCATGGCCTACATGGCCGAGAACCCCGCCTGCTTCGATCCCAAGAAGCCGGCCAAGGAGGGCATGCGTGAGATCACCGAGCTGGTTAAGATCCGCATGACCAACCTCAACTCTGCGGGCAAAGCAGAGTAACAGCAAGGGTACTCTGATCCCACCGGACGGTTTGGGCGGGTCCCGTACTTAGTTTCCAAAACGTCCTCGCGCATG
>UQTN01000094.1 GCA_900543945.1 uncultured Collinsella sp.
GCTCTTCGTGCGAGCCAGGACCTGACCGAGCGAAAACCAAGCAGGCGGACGCGCCGGCGGGACAGGGAGAGATATATGGAAGAGATGCCCAAGAACTACGATCCGTCGACCAACGAGCCGGCGATCCTGCAGAAGTGGCTCGACGGCGGCTACTACAAGCGCCGCGAGGGCGTGGGCGACTGCACCGTCACCATTCCGCCTCCCAACGTGACCGGCAAGCTCCACATGGGTCACGCTACCGACGACTCCATCCAGGACGCCATCGTCCGTATGGCCCGCATGCGCGGCAAGTCCACGCGCTGGGTGCTGGGCACCGATCACGCCGGTATCGCCACGCAGACCAAGGTCGACAAGAAGCTCAAGAGCGAGGGCATCAGCCGCCTGGAGATCGGTCGCGATAAGTTTGTCGACGCCTGCTGGGACTGGACCCACGAGTACGGCGGCATCATCGTCGAGCAGATCAAGCGCATGGGCTGCTCCGTCGACTTCGACAACGAGCGCTTCACCATGGACGAGGATTACGCCCAGGCTGTGCGTAAGGTCTTCTGTGACTGGTACCATGACGGCCTGATCTATCGCGGCAAGCGCATCGTCAACTGGTGCCCCAATTGCACTACCGCTATCTCGGACGACGAGGCCGAGTACAAGGACGAGAAGGGCCACCTGTGGCACCTGCGCTACCCGCTGACCGAGCCGGTCAACGGTCAGGACTACATCGTCGTCGCCACCACGCGTCCCGAGACCATGCTCGGTGACACGGGCGTTGCCGTCTCCCCGAAGGACCCCGAGAAGGCCGCCTTTGTGGGTAAGACCGTCAAGCTCCCCATCGTCGACCGCGAGATCCCCATCTTTGAGGATTGGCATGTCGACGCCAACTTTGGCTCCGGCTTTGTCAAGGTCACCCCGGCCCATGACCCTAACGACTACGCCATGGGTCAGGCCCACGACCTGCCGCAGATCAATATCTTTGATGAGCACGCGGTGGTCGTCGAGGGCTACGGTGAGTTCACCGGCATGAACCGCGACGAGTGCCGCGAGGCCGTCATCAAGTGGTTCGACGAGCACGGCCTGCTCGATCACGTCGAGGACCTCGACCACTCCGTCATGCACTGCTACCGTTGCGACTCCGCGCTGGAGCCGTGGCTGTCCGAGCAGTGGTTTGTGGCCGTCGACAAGCTCAAGGGACCGGCGCTCGACGCCGTCAACTCCGGCAAGGTCACCTTCCACCCCGCGCGCTGGACGCAGACCTACACCACCTGGATGGAGAACCTCAAGGACTGGTGCATCTCGCGCCAGCTGTGGTGGGGCCATCGCATCCCCGTGTTCTACTGCGAGGACTGCGGCTGGGAGGACGCCCTCACCGAGGACACCGATGTGTGTCCCAAGTGCGGCGGCCATCACGTGCATCAGGACGAGAACGTGCTGGACACCTGGTTCAGCTCGCAGCTGTGGACCTTCGCCACGCAGGGCTGGCCGCAAAAGCCGGAGCTGCTCGAGGGCCATCACCCCACGACGGCGCTCGTCACCGCACGCGACATCATCGCGCTGTGGGTCGCCCGCATGGTCATGAGTTCGCTGTATTTCTTGGACGAGGTGCCATTTAAGGACGTCGTCATATACCCGACGATCTTGGCCAAGGACGGCAGCCGCATGTCCAAGTCCAAGGGCAACGGTGTCGATCCCATGGACCTCATTGGCATGTACGGCGCCGACGCCATGCGCTTCAACTTGCTCACGCTGTGCACCAACAACCAGGACGTCAAGTTTGACGCGAACATCGACAAGAAGACCAAGAAGCTCATCGACAGCCCGCGTACCGACCAGGCCAAGAGCTTTGTGACCAAGATCTGGAACGCCAGCCGCTTCCTGCTCATGAACATGGAGGGCTACACGCCCGGCGAGCCTGTCGTGGAGACGCCGGCCGACGCTTGGATGTTCAGCCGCCTGGCCAAGGCCGTGAAGATGGTCACCGAGGGTATTGAGAACTACACCTTTGGCGACATGGCCCGCGGCGTGCAGCAGTTCTTCTGGAACGAGGTCTGCGACTGGTACGTCGAGGTCACCAAGGCCCGTCTGAAGGGCGAGGGCCGTCTGCAGGCGCAGCGCAACCTGATCTTTGTGCTCGACACCTCCATTCGCCTGATGCACCCGCTTATGCCGTTTGTCACCGAGGAGATCTGGGACAACATGCCGGCGAGCGTGCTCGACCTGGACGCCGAGGGCAACGTGAACCGCGCCGAGGCGCTCATGATCGCCAAGTGGCCCGAGCCCGCCGACTACGCCAAGTACGTCGACGAGCCCGCCGAGCGCGCGTTTGAGCTGTGCCGTGCCGTCGTTTCCGCCGCCCGTGCCACCCGTTCGCGTTATCGCTTGAGCCCTAAGGCCGAGCTCGACGTGGTCGTGCGCGCCGGTGCCGAGGACATCGAGAAGCTCGAGAGCCTGCGCTCCACGATTGAGCCGCTGGCGAACACGGCTTCGCTGGTTATGGGCACTGACGTTGAGAAGCCGGCGGCGAGCATCGCCGTGGTCGACAGCGGCGTCGAGGTCTTTGTGGTTCTCGAGGGCAAGGTTGACCTTTCGGCTGAGAAGGCGCGCCTGGAGAAGGAGATTGCCGCGGCCCAGAAGGAGCTCGCCGGCTGCGAGAAGACGCTCGCCAACGAGGGCTTTGTGGCTAAGGCCGCGCCCGCGGTGGTCCAGAAGAAGAGGGACCGTGCAGCTGAGCTCAAGGAGATCCTGGCGGCGCTGACTGCTCAGGTTGCTGACTTCTCGTAAGGTTTACTCGGGGGCGCGGCCCGATGCTTTGCTCGCTACTGCGGACACTTATTCCGCCGTTCTAACGAACGGCGGCTGACTCGACGCTGCAAACGCCTCTGATGGCCAATCTGCCGTTCAACTTCGGGCGCATGGGCATAAGCCCTATGCGCCCTTGTTTCACGGCACCTTGGCTCATCAGAGGCGTTTTCGCTGACTATCCTCAACCTATACTGTTTTATTTTTCTATGAATGGCGGTTCTAAAAATGCCTAAGCGTTCCGGCTTGTATACCGTTCCTTTTGAGTTTGATTTGCTTTCGTTTGATGAGGCTGTGGGGCTGGCTGCTGATACGGGGCGGATTTCTGGGGATGCTGGTCCTCTGCTTGAGACGGTTGTCGATATGCTCGATGAGCTGGGACGTCCGGACGAGTATTTTGATTGCATTCAGGTTGCCGGTACCAATGGTAAGACTTCGACTACGCGTTTTTCGGCTGCTATCCTTCGAGGCGAGGGGCTCAGGACCGCGCTGTATACGTCGCCGCAGCTGGTGCGCTATCCCGAGCGTATGGAGGTCGATGGGTGCGTCGTAAGCGACGAGGCGTTTGCCCGTGGTGTTTCTGCCGCTGTTGAGGCGGGACATCGCGTGAATGCCCGTCGTGTGGCGGCGGGGGAGCGTGCCTATACCATCACGCCGTTTGACCTGCTGACGGCCGCTGCGCTTGTGGTGTTTGTCGAGGCCGCGGTGGATGTTGCCGTGCTCGAGGTTGGCATGGGCGGTCGTTGGGACGCCACGAGCGCGACCGATCCCGTCGCCGTTGCCATTACGGGCATTGGACTCGACCACACACGCATTTTGGGCGATACGCTCGAGGCCATTGCGGGGGAGAAGGCTGCGGTCATTAAGCCCGGACGCCTGGTTGTGCTGGGCGAGGGCACGCACGAGGCGAGCGTTCAGCGCGTGATGGATGCACGTTGTCGCGAGTGCGGCATAGTGCCGCTGGTGGTGAACCATGCCACGACCAAGGTGCCGGCACATGTGGGCGACACGGTGGAGTTCAGCTGCACCACGCCGCGTGCCATCTATACGTCGAGCATGGTCAAGCCGGCGTATCAGCCGCAGAATGCCGCGTGTGCGATCATGCTGTGCGAGGGGTATCTGGGTCGCGAGCTCGATCATGACAAGCTCGATGCGTCGCTTATGGGCTGTCCCACGCCTGGTCGCTTTGATGTGCTGGGAACCGATCCGCTCAAGCTGATCGACGCCTGTCATAACCCCCAGAGCTGCGAGAACTTTGTGAGCGCGCTGGACGAGATCGATCCGTGCGTGGAGAACCGCCCCGTGCTGCTGTGTGCCGCGCTGGCCGATAAGGACGTGGCGGGTATCGTTGACGTTCTGGTTCCGGCGTTCCCCCGCGTGGTCGTGACCCAGACCGATTCCGATCGCGCCCTGCCGGCAGAGGAGCTCGCTGCCCTGGTGGGTGCCGATAAGCTCGCGGGCGTATACCCGAGCGTGTCCGAGGCCCTCGCTGCCTTCGATGCCGCAGGCGAGCCCTTCGTAGCAGCCGGCACCATCACCCTAGCCGGCGAAGTAGCCGGCCTGCTGCGCTAACCCATCCCCTCAGCGGTTGCGGTGAAATGCGGACTGTTTTACAAGCCAGGAGCCTCAAACAGTCCGTATATCACCGCAACTTAAAAGTAGTCAATTTGGGACGGGGCAATTTTGACTACCCTGCGCCTCGAGTTGACTTGCTCGCCACGAAATGGGCCTATCTACTACGTTTTACCGACTACCCTCGACCACGCGGGGCATTGTGAAATTAAAACCGCAGGTAAAGGGCTCGCCATTTTTCAAAAAAGACCTGCATGGTCGACCCATGCGGGTTAAACGTAGTAGATAGCCCGTTTTCGTGGTGCGACGTTAACGGAATGTGTCAACGGGGCTGTCCCTTTGGCACATTGGCTAGCCTAGGCGGACTGGGTCGTGGGGGTAGGCGTTGAGGATCTCGACGCCGGACTCGGTAACTAGGGCCAGGTCCTCGATGCGGACGCCGGTGCGGCCGGGGAGGTAGATGCCCGGTTCGATGGAGAACGTCATGCCTGGCTCTACGACCTGCTCGTTGACCAGCGAGACGTCGCCCGGTTCATGGTCCTGCAGACCGATCGAGTGACCCAGGCGATGCGTAAAGTACTTTCCGTAGCCAGCGTCCTCAATCACGTCGCGCGCGGCACGGTCCAGGTCGCACATGCGCACGCCCGGTGCGATGAGAGCCTCGGCGGCCTCGTTGGCGCGGCGCACGATATCGTAGATGCGCGCCGTCTCTTCGTCTGGCTCGCCCCAAAAGAACGTGCGCGTCATATCCGAGCAGTAGCTGCGGCGGCGTCCACCAATATCGAACAGCACTACGTCGCCGCGCTTGAGTACGGTGTCGTCGGGCTCGTGGTGCGGGTCGCCGGCGTTGGCGCCAAAGCTCACGATCGGCGGAAAGCTGAAGCCCTCGCAGTCGTGCTTGCGATACAGACCAAGCATCTGGTCGGCAATCTCGCGCTCCGTCACGCCCTCGTGAACGAGCTTGATCGCGTCGGCCATCACGGCGTCGTTAGCGGCCGAGGACACGCGCATGAGCTCCTGCTCGGCGGCATCCTTGTGGGTGCGCGCGGCGGTGACGGCAAAGTCGCCCAGGAAAAACTCGCTGGCGGCGTGGCGCTCCATGAGCGGCATCAAAAAGCCGGAGCGCATGACGGTATCGATGCCGAGCGGCTTGATCGGATCGATCTCGCGAGCGATGGCGTCGGCCACGATATCGGTATCGGTGTGGTAGGCGACGCGGGCGTTGTCGTACTCGGGCAGCTGATGCAGCGCGTTGACCAAGATTACGGGCTCTCTACCGCGTACGAGTAGCACGCCGCAAAAACGCTCGAACATATCGGCATAAAAGCCGGTCAGGTAATAAATCGACCACGGGTCGTTTACGAGCAGCTGCGCGCCGGGGTGCTGAGCCTCGAGCGCATCGAGCACGCGCGCCACACGCTGGTCATCGACATGTGCCATGAAACATCCTTTCGCTAGTGTGCCACCATGGTATCCCAAGCCCGGCAGTTAGGGACGTTCCTTTTATGCCGGCACCTGGGGACACTCCTTGCAAAAGCAGCTAAAAGAGCCCGTCCCAAATTTGCTGCTTAGGCTGGGTTGATGTCCATGCTGGCGATGAGGTTAATGCCCGTGTTGAGGAGGTTCTCCAGCACGATGTCGCCCATGCGGATGGGGGCCTCGACGACCACGCCGCGGATGAGGTCCATGGCCTGGGCGTGGAGTTCTAGCGGGATGGCTTCGGCCGTGCGGACGGGGAGTAGGGCTTCGTCGCCGCCGGAGACGGCCACGGTCGTTGTGAGCACGCGCATGGGGCAGGTGAGCTCTTGATGTGCGAACGTATCGCCGCGCGGGCAGTTGTTACCGGTTACGGAGCGCACTTCCACCACGGTGCCATTGGCGTCGTGCTCCACCTCTACGGTCAGGAGGCACTCGGATGGGCAGGTGGTGCAGTTGAACTGCAGCGTTTCGGTCACATTCGTACTCATGAGCTATGCCTCCTCAACGGGATCGATGGACAGGACGATTTCGCTGGCACCCAGGTCGAGTGCGCGTTGAATCACCTTAGCCGGCATCGGGAAGCTTTCCATGACGCTCGGCTTAAACGCGCGGACTTTGCCCGCAAACACTTCTTCTCCGTTGGCCAAGATGCGTACTCGAGCGGTATCGACCGGCCGGCGCACGCGGAAGTTGAGCTTGGTGAGCGCCACGGCCGTAATGCGTCCCGGCAGCGCGTATCCCGCAATGCCGGCAGGGGAGACGGCGAGCTCGCAGTCCGGAACGACGCCCGCGGCGGTCCCCAGCGCGTACGCCGCTGCAGCTGCGCCAGCCCTCTCGGACTCGGTCGTCACATTGTCTGCCAGGTCGTGCACGTGCAGCACGTTGCCGCAGGCAAAGATGCCCGGTACGCCCGTCTGCAGGCTCTGGTTCACCACGGCGCCGCGCGTGCGCGGATCAAGCTCTACACCCGCGGCAACCGAAAGCTCGTTCTCGGGAATCAGACCCACCGAAAGCAGCAACGTGTCGCACGGAACAATGCGCTCGGTACCCGGAATGGGCGCCAGGTGCTCGTCGACCTGACTCACCTCGACGGCCTCCACACGGTCGTGCCCGATCACGCGCGTGACGGTGGCGGACAGGTGCAGCGGAATGCCAAAGTCGTCCAGACAGTTCTTGACATTGCGGCGCAGTCCGTTGGCGTACGGCATAAGCTCGTACACGCCCTCGACCGAAATCCCCTCGAGCGTGCAGCGGCGCGCCATGATCAGCCCGATATCGCCCGAGCCCAAAATGACGGCACGCGAGCCGGGCTTGAGGTTTTCGATATTGATGTATCGCTGCGCCAGGCCGGCCGTAAACACGCCAGCGGGACGGCTGCCGGGGATCTTGATCTCGCTGCGGGTACGCTCGCGGCAACCCATGGCAAGGACGACCGCCCGTCCGGTGAGCTGCAGCATGCCGGTGGGGCTCATGAGCGTGACGGTGTGGACCGCGGTGTCTTCCGCAGGCTCGCCTGAATCAATCCCAATCACCATGCTGTTCAGGAACAGCGCAATATCGGTTGCATGCACCTGGTCGATAAAGCGCTGCGCGTACTCGGGACCGGTGAGCTCCTGTTTAAAGTGCGACAGGCCAAAGCCGGGGTGGATGCACTGGCGGAGGATGCCGCCCAGGTGCTGCTCGCGCTCCACGATGGCCACGCGTGCGCCTGCCTTATGCGCGGCCAGCGCGGCCGCCATGCCGGCAGGTCCGCCGCCGATAACGACCACGTCAAAGACTTGCGTTTGCACGGCTTCTACGACGTCGCAATCAATCGCGCTCGATTTGAATTTCGCCATCCTAGCGCACCCCCTTCAGCGGTCCCTCAACCAGCCAAGATCCGGCGTCCTCCAACAGTACCTCGCTGGGGTCGCAGCCCAGTTCGCGCGCCAGGATCGCTACCACGCGGCTCTGGCAAAAGCCGCTCTGGCACCGACCCATGCCGGCGCGGCAGCGGCGCTTGACGCCC
>UQTN01000095.1 GCA_900543945.1 uncultured Collinsella sp.
TTGCCCTTCGCGATGCCGTGGTTGCACGCGCTGTTGAGCGGCGCGTCGTACACGGCGACCACGCGGGCGCCCGCGGTAAAGGCGTCGGCCCCGCCGAGCACGGCGATGAGGTCGCCGGTGCGCACGGTGAAGGTCTTGCCGTCGGCCGCTACCTTGGTGGCGCACTGGGCCGTGATGTCGGTCCAACCCTTCGCGGGCTCGGTGCCGGCGTGGCCGTCCTTGTCGGCCGAGACGGCGTCGAAGCCGCCGTCCGTGCCCGCCGCCACGTACACATGCATGCTCGCGGCCACCTTGGAGGGGTCGAGCCCCGCGCTCATGGTGTCGACGAACTGCACCGGCGGAAAGGCCCGCGGGAACCGTGGCCGCGAGGCGCCAGTACAGGTCGTCGGCGACCGTGGCATCGGCGGCCTTCTGCCATGCGGCGGTGCTGTCCTCCAGCACGTGCTTGGCGACCTTGGGGGTCGCCGCCTTGGGCTTGACGGTGACGGCGCTGCCGCCCACCAGGGCCATGATCGGCGCGGTGCCGGCCTCGCCCTGGGCGATGGCGTCGTCGTCGGCGACGATGAGCCAGTAGCCGCAGGGCAGCTCGGCCGTCTTGCCCGCGTTAAGGGCCACGGACACGGAGTCAGAGCTCTGGAGGGAACGAGCGAGCTGTGCGCTCAGCGCGCTCGTAAGGTGGGAATCGGTGTTGAGCCACTCGGCAGCTTCCTGCGCGGTGGTCTGGGAATTGGGCATGCCGGCGCTGTGCAGCACGGGCAGGACGGCGTCGCGCGCGGCGTCGCTTGCCCAGGCGAGGTCGGTGGCGATCTTGGCGTCGCTGTCGCCGTCGACGACGTTGGCGCTAAAGATCTGATAGGCGTCGTAGCTGCTCGCCACAGTGCCGCTCACCGTGATGGAACCGGTCGAGGTCGGCGCGGCCTGCGCGGATGCGGGGAACACAACCGCACAGGTGCCGATCAGGAGGGTAAGCAGCGCAAACAAGATTGGGAAGGAGCAAACTTTCTTATTCATGACGCTTACCTCCCTTCGCATTCGCCTTGCGACGAATGTGCATCCAGGCCGCAGCAGCGCAAAGCACCGCCGCGCCGGCAAGGTACGTCAGAGTGACGCCCGACATACCAGAAAGGGGCAAAGAGGTGGAGTAGGTGTTGGTGAAGGTGGGGGTGGAGTCGTCGGTGAGGTCGCGGGGCGAGCCGTTGGTCACTGGCTTGCCGTCGCGATCCTGAATCTGCTTGTAGGTCGCATTGACGTTGATATGGTGGTCAGAGTCGTCAGTCGCGTTGACCGTAATCTTATAAATCGACTTGTCGTACGTATAGTTCGTAAACGGCGTGGCTGGCTGCTGCTCGCGAACGTAATAAGTAAAGGTCTTGCTTGCACCGCGGCCAGTGGAGTCAGTCGGAAGTTTGTTGAGTTGATCGAGTTTGTACTCGATCTTGTCGAAGCTCAGGGTCTGGGACTTGCCGCCGTCGGCAGTGGTGATAATCTCGCCCTTGGGGTTGGTCACAACCGTCTTGGCATTTTTGAAGTCCGCGTTATCCGCAAACTCGAGCGTAAACTCCTTCATCTCGCCGCCCTTTACGACCTTGGTCACCTTAGGAGTCCAGGTGCCGGTAGAGGTGTACGGAGTGTATTTGTTAGTGAAAGTTGCACCACTGGTAAGCGCAACGATAACAGCGTTTTCGCCTTCAGCTGCTACGGTGGCTGCTGATTCTGTTTCTGGCGTTCTTGCGCCAGCGCCGTCATTTTTTACCTTTGTTACCGAAACGCTCCCGACTTTGTAATACGTGTATTTAATGTCAAGCACGTTGTGCGACTTTTTCTCATCCCTCACAACCTCAGGATCAATTTTGTAGATCGTTTTGTCGTAAGTCACGTTCTTGTCCGTGCCCGGAACCTCTACCAAGTAGTAAACAAGATCGTCGTCGGCATAAACTTCACCCAGATCAAAGGTGAGATTTCCATCCCCATCGTTTTTCACCGTATCAACCACCGAGCAGCCATTGAGCTGAAGTTTGCCATTGGAGTCAAAGCTCGGAACTGTATATGAGATCCCGCCTTGTTCGTTAATAATCTTGTTCTGTCTGAGTAGCTGGAAATCGAAGTCATTTCCTTTAAGCGTGCCGTCCTTAAGCACCTTGGAGCCATTGAGCTTCATCTTGGGGTAAACCTTGACTTCTTGAGTGGAGCCAGCGATTACGTCGCCGTTGGTCATGATGCCACCACCGTGGATGTTGGAACTGTTGCCCGTGATATATAACGTAGCCAGCCTTATAGCTTCATTTTGATCTTCAACGAACGGTTCGGACTTTAGGCCAATCATGTACTTGGCCTGGACTCCGTCATACTTACCGATGGTCGTAGGCTGACCGTCAATCGTGCCCGACCAATTTGCAGCACCACCGCCGAGCATCTGGCCCGTTACGGCTGCGATATAGTCAGCGTTATCCGACTTGCGGATAAGGAAGAGGTCCTCATGGCCACGCCTCTTGAAGTCATCGGTAATCTCACCGCCATCAACACTTGGAGGCTGGTCTTCATTCTTACCATTGGTGCCGCCTGATAGATTCTCACCGTTTGCATCGGTGTTTCCGAAAATCGCAATACCATTGGCATCGGTAATCGCCGTCTTGCCGCTCGGGCAGGCTGCGAAGCCACCACCATAGCCCTTAGCCGAGTTTTTGGTAATCAGGGCGTTATATATCTTGAGACGCGCCGAATTAACGCCCTCGTCACTGTTGCCTCCCTGGACAAAAACGCCACCGCCACCCCAGTCATTGGTGGTATTAGTCGTATTGTTAGTTATGTAGGCTTTCTCGCCGCTCACATTAAATACGCCAATGGTAGGCGCAGCGATACGGACGCCGCCGCCCTCAGAGTTTTGCGCCACATTGCTGGCGATGCTTCCACCAGAGAACGAAAACAAGGAGAGAGCCCGATCCCAAGCGCCAGCATAAATACCGCCACCGGCCTCGGCAGAATAGTTACCGGTGATGAAGCCACCGTTAATTGTGAGACTGCCGCTATTGAAGGCAGCAATACCACCGCCGCCGTGACATCCGTTACCAATATGCTTCGTGGAGCCTTCATTGTCGCTGTAGAACTGATAGTTGTTGTTGGTGATGTAACCATCTGAAATGACTACAGTTGAACTAACAGCACAAACACCGGCGCCGTAGCCCGATCGGTCTTTGAACGTACCGTTACCGGAAATCGTGCCGCCGGTCATATTAACTGTGGATCCGTTAGCGTACACGCCGCCACCATTGGGGGCATAGTTGCCAGCGATTACACCACCAGTCAGCTTAAGAGTCGAGGCGCCACCGTTCGCGTTGGATACCATAATGCCCGCGCCGGCACCCGAAGTTCCCGTAGAGGCACCACAAACGTATCCACCGCTCATGTTGACGGTAGAGCCGTTCTCGGCATAGATGAGGTTGCCGATACGGTCATCCTTCTTTTGTGTGAGTACGCCACTTTCAAAATTGAAGTTGCCGCCATTATAAAGGTTGACGAGCTTTAAACCAGTAGCGTCGGCGTTACCGCACGCCACGATGGCGCCCTTGATATCAGCCTTATACCCTTTAAGGGTCTCGGTTGTACCGGTTCCCTTTGCGACCGATTCGGTTACGTAGTAGGTAAGCTTGGTCGGGATGCTGGAACCGTCGTATTCCATTGAAGCGAGATTGCCGCTATTTACTCCATTAACCATGGTCTCTGTCGGGGCAGCTTGCTGGCTGTCCTTGACGGTCAACGTTGCTCCAGCGGTGATATTGAAGAGAGGTTGATTGGGACTCTCATGCTTAATCTTGCAGCCATTTAGATCCAACGTGATAATACTGCCGCTTTTATTGAGCTGAATTGTCTCGCTGGTAACAATATCTTTCGTAAGCTTAAAGTTGGCAGCGTCGCTCGCCTTCTCCAGCTCAGTTTTCAGCTTTTCCGCGCTATCTATCTCACCGGATGCCGCTTCGGCCTGCTCGCCTTCCGCGACCGCCATTGCAGCATTGTCATCCGACGACTTGCCGTCTTCACCCAGTAGCTCGTCCTCAGGCTGATCCTCAACCTGATTCTGCTCAAGGCCATTTGAAGGATCGGTCTCGCCATTCTCGGCATCATCACTATTCTGGTTCTCGGCATCCCCGTTAGTAGCGTTGCCTACACCAGTAGACTCACTTGAGGAACCCCCCCCCATCACAGTTTCCTCGGCAGAAACCGTCTGGGCGTCATTGGCAATGGCCTGCGAGATCGGAGGCATAACGAACGACAGCACCAGGCTCAAAACGGAAGCTCCGCACAAAACACCTGCTAATACACGATGTGTCGCTTTATTATGCTGCTTAGATTTGTCTGAATTTGCTGTCATCGATGTCTCCTCCCCAAGAGACCGCGATCTTGCTCTTTCACTATCAAACTTGGGCGCGCAACCGATACTTGCGCGCGCTAAGCAATGCATATTGTAGCTGTTGTTTAAACGTCTGTGTAAAGAATGTCAGCAGTTTTGTAACGAATTCTCAATTCGCTTGACATATGTTCAGATTTGCTAGCTTTTATTAGCTTTAACTGTAGCTAAATTGCAGGTAATTTAGCTGTTAATTACTTTTTATTCGCCTGCGAATTATTTGCACAACAAATTACTCAAATACAAACAGTCTGTGAACGGTCGAAAATCGCCCATGAACGATATGCCTTTCACCTGTGAGAATAACCTACCAGACGGGTGAAATATCTCTAAGCCAACGGTCCTTAGGGGTGTAATGTTTAGACAATATAATTTGAATGTGAGCGCAGACTATAGTCGTCTATTCATCCAAATCGCCTGAACGTCTAATCGCAATCAGGCAACCACCGCAAAGGCGCCTGCCCCCTTTGCGGTGGCTCTCCCCCGGCGCTACAGCAGATGCTCCTCGATAAAGATCGCGATGCCGTCTTCGTCGTTGCTGGCGGTTACAAAATCGGCGGCGGCGCGGGTGGCGTCGCTGCCGTTTGCCATGGCCACGCCCACGCCGGCGTCAGCCACCATGCAGGTGTCGTTATCGGCATCGCCAAACACGCAAATGTTCGTAAGCTCCATGTCGTTGAGCTCTGCCACGCGTACAAGGCCGCGCGTCTTGGACACGCGCGGATCCATGAACTCGTAGAGCCGCTGCGTGGTTTGCAGAGCCGCCGCCTTAACAGTGTTATCGGCAAACGTCGACGCCCGCTCAATCACCCGCGGCATTACCTCGGGCGCCATGGTAAACATCACCTTGGGCTGCGGCTCGCGCAAGAACTCGGCAAAATCGACCACCTGGTAGGGCACGCCGTCGACGCGTGACAGGTGCTCGACGCACGCGTTGCTCTCGGGCACGTAGAACACGCCGTCTCGGGGGCAGACGGGTGTTGCCGGAAGGTCCGCCATGTGCTTGCAGATGCGCGCGATGGTCTCGCCCGGCAGCGGATAGCTCAGCTCGTTGATGTCGTGCGCGCGGTCGATGACCTCGGCGCCACCGCAGCCCACGAGCACGTCCACCAGGCCTTCGATGCCCCAGAGCTCGTACATGGCCTCGGTCGCATGGGCGTCGCGCCCGGTGCACAGGCCAAAGAGCACGCCGCGCTCGCGCAGGGCGCGAATCGCCGCCACGGTGCGCGGTGACACCGTGTGCTGGCTCGTGAGCAGCGTGCCGTCGATATCGCAGAACACGGCTTTGATATGGCTGAAGGTGGCGTCCATGGGGGCCTTTCTGGGTTGTGCGGCGGTGTGGGGTGTATTCGCAAACGGCGTACATGGTATACCAAGGCGCAGGCGCGGCCTGCCAAAGCAAAAACCACCACAAAGGTGCCTGGCCCCTTTGTGGTGGAAGTGACATTTGCGGGCCAAACCATCACAACATTCGACGTTTTTCGGCAAAATCGCGTTTTTTACCGAATGTTGTGATGGTTTCTTACTGCTTTACGGCACGTTCCAAGTGATTGCGTCCAAACAGCAGCAACGCCGCAGGGACCGCCGTCACGACCATGCCCGCCCCCACGAGTGTCCGTTGTACGCCAAATGTTGCCGCCAGCCACGGTGCAACCGCCAGAGGGGCCACGCCAGCGAACATATTGCCAAAGCCCATGACCGAATTGACGCGACCGAGCTGCTCGAGCGGAGCCGTCGTTTGCACAATGGTGTTGTGGAGCGGGTTGACGACACCCCAGGCTATGCCCAGTGCAATCTGGCCGACGAGGGCCACGCCCACGTACGGCGTCCCCACATAGAGCAGACTTCCCAGGCCCACGGACATAAGCGCCACGAGCAGTGTTTTAAGGTTGACCAGGTGCGGTGGCAAGCGGAGCGCAACGACGGCGCCCAGCACCGCGCCCACACCGCAGGCCGACGAAAGCCAGCCCATCCACTCAACGCCGACGTGCAGGACATCGCGATAGAAAAACGACTCGAGCGGATCGAAGGCCCCGTAGCCAAAGTTCGAAAGAAAAATGATACAAAACAGCAGGGCAAGAACGCTGTTGGTAAAGACCGTCTTGATGCTGGTCGCGAAGGTGACGCGGGAGGATATGCTGGGGTTGGAGCTTTGTCCCGCACGCTCCCCTTCCTCTGCCGAATCGGCATCCACATATCCGGCGACATGGCTGGCCTGCGGCCTAAAGCCCCAACTGACGACGAACGCCAACACGGTAAAGAGCATCATGAGCACGAACACCGCGCGCGACGATGCAGCCGCCGCGACAAAGCCGCCCAGCGTGGGTCCAACGATAATGCTCACGTTTGAGAACATGGCGATGGCGGAATTGATGTCTTTGAGTTCGGCGGGGTCGTCGGTGAGGTAGGCCGGATAAGATGTGGCGATGGGTTGGGCAAATCCCATCGTAAAGCCTAGGAGCACCGCGCCGAGCAGGACAATGCCGGTCGCACCACCAAAGGCAATGATTGCCGTGCCGGTTACAAGCGTGCCGACGATGCTCAGCAAGAAATGACGGCGCGGACCCCAGGCGTCGAGCGCCGCGCCGCCCGCAAAGGATCCCAGGATCACAAAGACGTTCATGAACAGGACGGCCAGCGATGTCGCGACGACCGAAGCGTCATCCGTATAGGTGAGCGTTCCGATGACGCCGATAAAATAACTGGTCTGAAAGCCGGTGTAGATGAGGAAGCGCATTGCCACCAGGCGTTTAGCCTGCACGGACAGCGACGAGTGGAATTTTGGAAATACAGATGTGGGCATGGGGCTCCTTATTGCATACGAATGTGGGCAGCGAGCATTTGGCCCTCCGTCCATTGGCTCAATCTATCCGTATGCCTTACTAAGGACACATCGAGCCCCTTCCTTCTGTCTTTCCGTCCAGCATGAACTACTTGGTAGATTTTAAGGCATGTCCCTAAGATCTACCGAGGTGGTCTTGGATGAGATCGCAGATGGCTCGGGCGTCGTTGATGTTGATGGCTCGGGTCGCAAAGCCGGCGTCGAAGGCCTGACGCGCCAGGGCCTCGTTGCAGGCAAGGGCCAGCGTGTGGCCATCGACCAGGTCGAGCGAGCTCTTGCCGCGCAGACGGTCGACACCGGAGCGCGCGACCACGATGTTGTCGAAGCCCTCGGTCTTGTAGCCCTCGATGATCACCACGTCGACATCGTTGTAGCGCGACAGCAGCTCGCGCGCGGGCATCTCGTCCTCCTCGCGCGTGTCGGCGTACTCCGCCCAGCGCGTGGCGCAGATGAGGCCCACGTGCTTGGATCCGGCCTGGTGATGGCGCCAGGTGTCCTTAGCGGGCACATCGATATCAAAACCGTGATGCCCATGATGCTTGAGCGAACCCACGCGCAGACCGCGGCGGGTGAGCTCGGCAA
>UQTN01000096.1 GCA_900543945.1 uncultured Collinsella sp.
CGGTGCGAATGTGCAGACGCTCGGCGATGGCGCGGACGGCGGCACAGCGGGCAGCCTCGGCCTCTTCCTGCGCCGGCGTAAAGATACGGTTGCGCCCCAGCACCAGGCCAATCACATTACGCGGGCCCAGAGCGTCGACGGCCAGCACCGCCAGCAGGGACGACGGCAAGTCGCCCTCGAGTGCCACCACAGCACGCGACGCACCGTGGGCTCGGGCGTTGTCGCGCACGGCGAGCACCAGCGCCTGCCACAGCCACTCCTCGGAACGGAACTCGGGCAGTTCGTGATCTTCCAGGGCATCGAGCATCACGCCGCGCTGAATCTCCTGAACCAGCAGGCTCTCCTCAAAACACGGCGCCTGGGCCACCACGCGACCGCAGTCGTCGAGCACAAACGAACCGCCGGTATACACCGACTCGTCATAGGCACCGACCGGCGCCATGCAGGCAAACCACACGCTGCGCTTGGATGCGATCTTGCGGTAGGCGCCGCTGCGAACGGCGGCAATGGCAGTAGTCTCGCGGTCGGTCATGTCAAACGCGTTGAATTGGAAATACGCAATGAGGTCAACACCGGTCGGCAACATCTCGAGCTCGCGGTCCAAGTCAAAAATCACGGCGATGCGCACGCCATCCACGTCGAACACCGGCGGCGCCCAACGCGTGTCGTTGTTCTCGCCACGCTGCAGGGCAATGCTCGAACGCGCCGGCACCACATGACCGTCCTTGAGCATCATGTAGTCGAGCAGCGGCTGACCCTCAAACGAAACCGCCGCGGGCACGATGCAGATCATGTCAAGCTCCTGGATACGCTCGGCGACACCAGTCAAGCCAGCAAGCATGTCGTGCTCAAAGTCGGCGGTGCCCACCAGGCCCCCGGGCATGGCGCCCATAAAGAGCGGAGCCGGAACGCACAGCACGCGCGCCCCGCGCCCGTGGGCCAGACGAGCCTGGTCCTCGATGCGGCCGCAAATGCCCTCAATATCACCCAGGCGCATATCGATCTGTGCAAGCGCGAGCTTCATGGCTCAGCCCTTTCCGTCGTAAACCATCGTTGTCGTAGTAAAAGCGCCGGCCGCATAATGCAGTCGGCGCTCGCATGTGCATATGCTAGCTATGATACCCCGAGCGGGGGCGCGCTCCTAGAACGTCGCGGACCACAGCCCGTGCAGGTTGCAGTAGGCATAGACGGTACCGGTCTTGGAACCGCCGGCAAAAAACGTCGCGGGCTTCATGCCGGGCTCAAGGTAATGGATCTCCAGACGGCCCTCAGCCTCAAGGGCGATCCACTCAATATAGTGCTCGGGCAGGCTGGGATGTTCGACCGAGCCAACGCGTGCGCGAATCACGTGACCGTCGCGCTCGGTCTCGACAACAGGCACGTGCTTCTCGTGCGCCGCGTCCTCAGTGTTTGCGGTCAGTTCCGTGCAACCGGCAGGGGTTGCAACGTCGTTGCCCAGGGCGGCAATGAGCTTGCCATCGGGGTCCTTAAAGAATTTCGCCATGATGTTCTCCTTTGCTGACGTGCCAATGTTCTTGATGGTTCTTATGCCCAAAGGCAGACAAACCATCCACGGCATTGCAAATGAACACATAACGGGCGGGGACGATGGGGCAGCGTGCGCTATCCGCCCTGGCGGCCCCACCCGAGCAGGTTAGCGCCCGTCGCCGCCCAGCAGCGCCAGAACATCTTCGCGGGTAAACAGCGCCGACGAGATGCCGTCGCCGCCGAGCACGCTGTTGACCAGGTCGCGCTTGGACTCCTGCATCTGCATGATGCGCTCCTCGATCGTGTCCTTGGCGATGAGCTTGTACACGGTCACGGTATGTTGCTGGCCAATACGATGCGCGCGGTCGGTCGCTTGGTCCTGCGCCGCCACGTTCCACCACGGGTCGTAGTGGATGACCACGTCGGCCGCCGTCAGGTTAAGGCCCACGCCGCCCGCCTTGAGCGAAATCAAAAAGACCGGGACCTCGCCCGCTTGGAACTGCGCGACCATCTTGGCGCGGCTCTCCTTAGACGAAGCGCCCGTGAGCTTAAGGAAGGCGATGTCCTCCTTGGCCAAGCGCTTACCGATGATATCGAGCATACACGTAAACTGGCTGAACAACAGGATGCGATGCCCGCCGTCGAGTGCGCCGTGCACGAGCTCCATACACGTATCGAGCTTTGCGCTCCCCGCCTTGTAATCCTCGTAGTGTAGACGTGGGTCGCAGCAGATCTGGCGCAACTTGGTGAGCTCGGCGAGCACCTTGAGCTTGTCCTTCTTAAACTCCCCAGCCTCGCGGTGCTGCACCTGCTGGGCGATGCGGTCCTGGTTGGCCAGGTAGAGCTTGCGTTGCTCGCCGGTAAGCTGTGCCATGACGGTGTCCTCGATCTTCTCGGGCAGGTCGGCCACCACGTCTTCCTTAACACGGCGCAGCACAAACGGCGACACGAGCGCCTGCAGGCGAGCGGCGCTATCGCCCTCGGCATGCTCGACGGGGCTCTCAAAGCGCTTGGCAAACGACTCGCGCGTCCCCAAAAGGCCCGGCATCAAAAAGTCGAAGATGCTCCAGAGCTCGGACAGGCGGTTTTCGATGGGCGTGCCCGTCAGGGCAAAGCGCACGCCGGCAGGCAGGCGCTTGGCAGCGCGCGCCACCTGCGTGAGCGGATTTTTAATGTACTGTGCCTCATCGAGCACCACGCGGGCAAAATCCTGCTCGACGTACTCGTCGATATCGCGCCGCATAAGGTCATACGACGTTACGACCACGTTATGCTCGGCCACGCCGGCAATCTGTACACGACGTTGAGCCTTGGCGCCCACAATGGCGCACACATCGAGCGACGGGGCAAAGCGCTCCAGCTCGGCAGTCCAGTTGTACACGAGTGAGGCCGGGCATACCACGAGCGTGGGCTTGGTGTCCCCCGCCTCCACGCGCGCCAGGATATGCGCGATCATCTGGAGCGTTTTGCCCAGGCCCATGTCGTCGGCCAAGATGCCGCCAAGGCCCAGGTGTTCGAGCGAGCCGAGCCACTGGTATCCGTCGACCTGGTAGCCGCGCATCGTTGCCTTGAGCGATGCCGGCACCGTAAAGTCCATCTTGCCGAGCGTGTCCAGGCGCTCGACGGTGCGGCGGAACGCAGCGTCGCGATCGGCCTCGAGCGCCGGCGTGCGTGCGAGCATGCTATCGACAAAAAGGGTACTCGACGCGGGAAGCGACACGCCGTCGAGCAGGTCGACGGCATCGACGCCTAGGTCCTCGGCAAGACCAAACGCGGCACGCGCTCCCTCATCCAGGCGCACGATGTCGCCGGACGTCAGGCGCGCGAACGTCTGGTGGCGCTTGTACGAGTCCAGATAGATGGCAAGATCTGCCGCCGAAAGGCCGCTCGCGCCCAGTTCGACATCGAGCAGGTTACTCTTGACGGTCGCGCGCACCGAGAGCTTGGGCGCAGGGCGGACCGAAATCTGGCGCAGACGGTCGCTGAGCATGACCTCGCCCAGCTCGGACAGGGCAGACAGGCCCTCGGTCAGCAAGTGGAACAGGCTCTCATCATCGCGCTCCTCAAACGCCAGACCGCCCTCGTAGAAATCGAAGTACAGAGCCGCTGTATCCATAACGCGAAACTCCGCTACCTCGTCGCGGGGCGGCACGCCGGGGCGTTGCTCTTCGAAGGGACTGCCCGGAGCGCCCAGACTAAAGAGATCCGCCGACCAATCGCCGTAGGTAACCGTAATTTTGCAGGTCACGAGCCCATCGTCGACGCCGATCGCCATAGCAAAGCTCGGCTCGGGTGCCACGGTATCGAGCGCGGCGGGCGCGGTGAGGTCGGTATAGTCGCGCAAAATGGGCAGCGCCATACGGCAGAACTCGCCCACCTGCTCGGCGGCAATATGGGCGGGCGTACGGCACGGCAGCAAGCGCGACAAAAAAGGTGCGGCATGCTGAGCAAATGCAGCGTCGGTACGGCGCGCGCGGCGCGTGTCAACCAAGTAGGCGGCATCGCCCGACGTAAAGCAGTACATATCGGCGGGCAGGCGCAGGTCATAGCTACCACCAGCCGCCGGCGCGATTTTGGCGGCAAGCAGCGGTGGGCGCTTAGCGGACACCTCGTCCTCCCCTTGCGGAGACAGCTCAACCGCCACGTCATAGGTGCGATGCGTCGTCGTCCCCCGCGACCAGGCGGGCTCAAAGGAGATGGTCTGGCCGCGCAGCAGGTCCAACACATATACGATGCTATGCTCGGACAGCGGCAACTGACGCTCGGCAACAAAACCGCTGCAGGCAAAGTCGTACGACGCCGAACGCGAGCTTGTGATGTCATCAAGATAGGCAACTGTCGTCACAACAAGGCTGAGCAGCTTTGTCGACACGTCCTCGAAGGCTTCGGGCGTATGGACAAACGTGAGCTTCTTGCCATAGGAGAACGTGCCGCCGCGCACGTAGGCATCGGCCATGCCGTCGATGTCCTTGACCACGTAGGAGACCGATCCACAGCGAATGCGGAACTCGAGCGCCCAGCTAAAGCGGTCAGCGAACAGCGGATTGTAGTACGGCACCAACGAGGGCTCCAACGCCGCTTTGGGGGCGTCGGGATCAACGGCACCAGCAAGCTTGCGGCGCATGCTCGCCAGCTCATCCATGCGCGCGTCCGAAAGATCGGAGAGCGCCGCCACAAGGCTCGGGCTCGTGGGGACGGGCGCCGGGAAGGGAAAGTTGGGGTTGACGGCCGGCGCGGCGGACGCGGCACGCGCGGGCTGTTTCGGCTGCGCCGTAAACGTGCGAACCGGCGTGCGCAGCCCCTCAACAGGCTCAATGCCGCTGGCGTCCAGGTACGCCAGCGCCGTGGCAATAGCGTGCTTGCACATACCGGGATAGCGGTATGCGGCGGGGCAATCGCAGTCGTAGTCGATCACCTCGTGCTCGTCCATATCGAGCGCCACGTGCGTCTTGTACAGGTCGCCGCGCGAGCCGCGCACCGACCCCTCAATCGTCACGTTTTTGGAGAAGCGCGAGCCGCTGTCCTCAATCGACAGCACGGCGCCGTTGAGCATGAGCGAGCGGCCCTTCATAAAGGTGCCGCTCAACGCCGCCTCTTTGCGAAGCGCCTGCACAAACGTCCCCTGCGCCATCACTTCCTCCAATCTCACCCGGGGTAGCTTAGATCACCGTCACGCGGCCCTGGTTACCCACAATGGCCTTGGCCTCGGCCAGCAGCGGAATCGAACGCGCGTTGACCTTGGCAGGTACCTCGGCACGCAGCACGCGCCCGTCCACCTGCTCGATAAAGATCTCCACGCGGTCGCCGCCCGGGTTAGCGGTGAGCACCGTGGCCAG
The DNA here is from genome assembly GCA_900543945.1 of uncultured Collinsella sp. Taxonomy (GTDB): domain Bacteria; phylum Actinomycetota; class Coriobacteriia; order Coriobacteriales; family Coriobacteriaceae; genus Collinsella. The sequence continues at coordinate 5,325 of UQTN01000096.1, forward strand.
GCGCGCCATATTGCCCTGGCTAAAGCGGCTGTTGGGCACCATGACCTCAAACACCTTGGGCTTGTTGTTCTCCTCGTTGAGCTCGAGCGGCACGATCTCCTGCGCGATGATCTGGTCGCCGCGGTCCGAGCGCTCGAGCTTGCCCTTAATGCGCACAAAGGCATCGGACAGCTGCGCGCCGGTCTCGGGATCGACCTCGCCGTACAGGTACCCCTCGGCCTCCTTGTAGGTCTTGGGGAACACGACGACGGTGGCCTCGCCTTCCATGTCCTCGAGCTGCACGATGCCCATGGGGTCACCGTTTTTGGTCACGCGCTTGGACACGCTCGAGACCATGCCGGCCCACCACAGCGCCTTGCCCTCGGGAATTTCCTGGTTGATGGTGCCGCCCGTAGGATTCTGAACTTCGTAGCCGGTGTCGATCTGCGAGAACGAGAAGTCACGCGCCTTGGCTAGTGCATACTCAAACGGGCGCAGCGGGTGGTCCGAGACATAGATGCCCAGAACCTCCTTCTCCTGACTCAACTTAAGGTGACGGTCCCATTCCTGGCCATCCGGATCGGGCACGCTCACCTCAAAGCCCGAGCCCTCAACGTCGCCAAACATATCGAAGAACGACGTCTGGCCGCTCGCGCGATCCTTCTGGCGCTTTACCGCGGCATCGATGATGTTCTCGGGGTTGTTCTTGTCCACAAAGTGCATCATCTGGCGACGCGGATACCCCGTGGAGTCGAAGGCGCCTGCCTTGATGAGCGATTCGATCACGCGGCGGTTGGCCTGGCTCGAGTCCACGCGCTCGACAAAATCGTGCAGCGTCTTAAACGGACCGCCCGCCTCGCGCTCGGCGATAATCGCCTGCGCCACGCCGGTGCCCACGCCGCGGATGCCGGCCAGACCAAAGCGCACGCCCTCCTTGGTAGCCGTGAACTCGGTACCGGACTCATTGACATCTGGCGAAAGCACGGGGATGCCGTCGTGACGGCACGCCGAGACGTAATGAACGATCTTGTCGGTCTTGCCCGTGTAGGACGTCAGAACGGCCGCCATGTACTCGTGCGGATAGTGCGCCTTGAGCCACGCCGTCTGCATAACCAGGATGGCGTAGCCGGCGGAGTGCGACTTGTTAAAGGCGTAAGATGCGAACTCGAGAACATCGTCCCAAATCTTCTGGGCGACCTCGCGCGTGTAGTTGTTCTTGATAGCGCCGTTCATCCAGTGGTCGTAGGTGGTCTCGTCCGAGCCATCCTCCCAGTGCAGCACCGTCGACGTGAGCAGCTTGATCTTTTTCTTAGCCACGGGTTTACGGATACGCGAGTCCGATTCGCCCTTGGAGAAGCCGCACATCTCGACGGAGATGAGCATAACCTGCTCCTGGTAGACCATGGTGCCGTAGGTTTCGCCCAGGATGTCGTCCAGGCGGTCGTCGTAGGAAACCGCCGGTTCCTTGCCGTTCATACGATTGATGTAGGACGAGACCATGCCGGCGCCCAGCGGGCCCGGGCGGTACAGAGCGATCAATGCCACGACGTGCTTGTACTCGGTGGGCTTCATGTTCTTGATCGTGGCCGTCATGCCGGCGGACTCGACCTGAAAGACGCCGGCGGTGTGGCCGGAACCCATGAGCTTAAAGATCTCGGGGTCGTCAAAGGGAATCTCTTCCTCTTTGATGTCGATGCCGAAGTTCTTCTTGATGTTTGCCTTTGCCTTGGAGATAACAGTCAGCGTGCGCAGGCCCAAGAAGTCCATCTTGAGCAGGCCCATGTCGGCAACGGTATGGCCCTCGTACTGGGTAATCTCGACGCCGCCCTTGGTGTCGAGCTTGGTGGGCACGTGCTCGTTGACGGGGTCGCGGCAGATCAGAACGGCGCACGCGTGCACGCCCTCGCCACGGGTGAGGCCCTCGATTGAGAGCGCCGTGTCGATGATGCGGCGGGCGTCGTCGTCCTTTTTATATGCCTCGGCAAAATCGGGGTTAAACAGGTCCTCTTTGCCGGGTTGCTTTTCGAGCACCTGCTTGAGCTTGACCTTGGGGTCGCTCGAGACCATCTTGGACAGACGCTGGCCCATGTAGACCGGGTAGTCCAGGACGCGAGCGGCGTCGTTGATGGCCTGCTTGGCCTTAATGGTCGAGTAGGTGATGACGTGGGTGACTTTCTCGGGGCCGTAGAGCTGGCGAACGTGCTCCACGACCTCGAGGCGCCGCTCATCGTCGAAGTCCATATCGATATCGGGCATCTCGGTACGTTCGGGAGAGAGGAACCTCTCGAACATGAGGCCGTTCGATAGCGGGTCGAAGGTGGTGATGTCCATGGCGTAGGCGACCAGGGCGCCCGCAGCCGAGCCACGGCCCGGGCCGACGCCGA
>UQTN01000097.1 GCA_900543945.1 uncultured Collinsella sp.
GTAGACACCGGGCACCCAATCGGGGGTCAGCGTGCCGGGGCGGTCGTCGCACGCCACGACGGCAAAGCCCGCCGCCGTAAGCACCCGCGCCGTCGCGGCGCCCACGTGGCCGCAGCCAAAGATATAGGTCAGGCCCTCGGGGCAGAGCGTCTCGATGTGCGCCGCGGGAATCTCAGAGGCCGCGTTGGTGTAGGTGACCTTACTCCCCTCCTCCACCAGCGAAAGCCCGGGGCAGCCCGCAATGGTGCGGCGCGATTCCTCGCCATGGTACTCGGCCACATCGCACTCGAGCGCGCTCGCGATAAACGGCTCAAAGTCGATGACGAAGTCGCCGATGCGTCGATACGCCAAGACGTCGGCAACCGACTGGAACAACGGTGCCTGAGTCGCATCCAGATGCAGGTAGCACAGGCAGATGGCTCCGCCGCAGATCATGCCGGTATCGGAGTTCTCGCCGCCCATGGTGTAGCGGACCAGACGCGATTGCCCTGCGGCCAGCAGCTCGCGCGCCTCATTCAGCGCAAAGAGCTCAATCTTGCCGCCGCCGATAGTGCCCGCCTGGCTTCCATCGGCAAAGACAGTCATCCATGCGCCCACGCCGCGCGGCGACGACCCTGCCGTGCCGGCAACTACCACCAGCTCGCACGTCTTACCGGCCTTCAGAGCGCCAAGCGCAGCATTCACCACATCGAGCTTTTCCATTGCCGCCTTCTATCCTCTAAAGACATCGGTGAGCATAGCGAGTGCCTCGAGCACGCCGCCGCCGACCGACGTCGCCTTGTCCGAAATATAGTTGATATAGCTGGCGTCACCGCGCGGATCGACATCGGCGCATTTAAAGCCCTCGGTCACTTGCACGCCGTTCGCCAAAAGCCCGCGCAGGCAGCCATCGATCTGCGTGCACATGGGCGTATCGCCCGCGTAGCCAATCACGTCTCCGGCGCTCACGATGTCGCCGATTGCGCGGTCGGACCGAAACACGCCGGCGGCGGGGCTGTGGATAACGCGCTCCTTGCCATAGCCGGCGATCATGCCCGGCACGCCCGTGTTGGGCGGGGGCGAACCTTGGGTAATGACACGGCCGAGAAAATGCCCGCGCATGGTCTCGACCACGGCGTCGCAGTCAACCGGCGCGGTAAAGCCCGGCCCCACGGCGATGACGACAGGCGCCATGTCGCGCGTGGTGCCCAGATTGCGCTTGGCCAGAATCGCGTCGACCACAGCCGCGGGTTTAAGCTCATCGAGCATCTTGGCCTGGGGGTCCACCAGCACGGCGACATCCCCCGCCTCGGTAATCTCAAGCGCCTCGGCCGACGTCTGCGCCAAGCGAGCGCGAATGCCCTCGACCTCGACCTCGCCCAGGCGAATGGCCTCGCAAAAACTGATTGTGCGGCGGATGCACGTGGGAACCGCGATATCGGCCATGACAACCGACACGCCGGCGCGCACCAAGCGAGCGGCGACGCCCGTGGCGATATCGCCGGCGCCGCGAACATAAACGAGCATTCCCGGGGCACCTCCCTGTGCTACGGTTTGAGCAGAGCAAAAGCGGTTCGACCGCTACTCTGATGATTATTTATTATCACAGTATTATACGGCGGTGAACAGATGGAAACGGTTAGCGGCAATCTTGCCTCCGCGCTCAGGATCGAGTCGGGCATTACCGCGATTATCGGCAGTGGCGGCAAGTCGACGCTGCTGAAGACGCTGGGTCTCGAGCTCATGCGCGCTGGCGGCCGCGTGCTCCTCTGTACCACCACGCACATGTTTCCCGTCGCCGGCGTGTCATGGGATGGGTCGAGCCGTCGCCTGGACGCCGCGCCTTGGAAGCCGGGGACCCTACATGTTCCCGGCTGCACCTGCGAGGCATGCGCGGGACTTGTCCGCGGAAGTATCTGCCAGGCGGGTGTTTTGAACCCGGAGACAGGCAAGCTCTCCGCCCCCGCCGAGCCGCTCAACGAGCTGGCGCAGCGCTTTGACTATGTGTTGGCCGAGGCAGATGGCAGCAAGCGACTCCCGCTCAAGGCGCATGCCGCCTGGGAGCCGGTAATTCCCGCCGCCACGGCAAACGTTGTCTGGGTCGTCGGCGCCTCAGGGCTGGGCAAGCCCGTCGCCAAGGTTGTCCACCGCCCCGAGCTCTTCTGCGAGCGCTGCGGCTGCGAGCCCACCGACGCTGCCACCCCAGAGCGCGTCACCATGGTGCTCAATGCCGAGTTGCAGATGCTGAACCTCAACAATGCCCGTATCATGCTCAACCAAGTCGACACGCTTGCCGACCCAACGATGGCAGATCGCTTCGAGGCCGCCCTCGGCCGCCTCATCGTCGCCAGCAGCCTCAAATAGCCGGCGCTGCCCCACCAGACATATAAGTTGCGGTGGAATAGTTCCTGAAACGGCCTATTTGGCGGCTAAACAGGAACTATTTCACCGCAACTGCGAAGGGAATCCGGCGCCCTTTCTGTTAGCGGGGGACGTAGCGGCCGGGTTGGGCTCCGGTGGGCTCGCCGTCGCGTGCAGCCAGCACGCCGTTCACAAACACAGCCTTGGCGCGGCCATGTGCCTCAAAACCCTCAAGCGGCGTGTAGTCCACAGCCTGATGCTGTGTCGCGGCACTAATTGTCCAACGCGCCTTGGGATCCCACACGCACACGTCGGCATCGGAGCCCTCGGCAAGACAGCCCTTGCGCGGATACATGCCAAAGACGCGCGCCGGGTTCTCGCTCATCAAGCGGCACAGATCCTCAGGACCCAGCTGTCCCTCAAAGCTCGTAGCGATCGCAACGGGGCGATGCTCCACACCGGGCCCGCCGTTGGGAATCGCGCGGAAGTCGTCGCGTCCGCGGTCCTTTTGCCCGTGCAGGTTAAAGCTGCAGTGGTCGGTCGCAATCGTATCGATCTCGCCGGACACAAGCGCCTCGCGCAGAGCCGCACGGTCGCCAGCATGGCGCAGCGGCGGACTCATCACATACTTGGCACCCGCAAAGCCGTCCTCGCCCTGCTCCAGATAGCAGGTATCGTCGAGCATCAGATACTGAGGGCAGGTCTCGACATAGATGTTCTTCTGCCCGCGCGCCTTGGCAGCGCGAATGGCCTCGAGCCCCAGCTTGGTCGAAAGGTGTACCACGTTGACCGGTGCGTCGCCGGCCAGGTGCGCCAGATACAGCAGCCGGCTCACCGCCTCGGCCTCGCACACATCCGGACGGCTGAGCGCATGGCCCTCGGGCCCGTGGACACCCTGCTCAAACACGCGCTTCTGCAGCTCATTTACCAGCGTGCCGTTCTCGCAATGCACGCACAGTATGCCGCCAATACGCTTGAGCTCCTCCAGCACCTCGAGCGTCTCGGCATCGTCCAGGCGTAGATGATCGTAGGCAAAGTAGGTCTTGAACGACGATACGCCCGCCTCGCGCATGGCCGAAAGGTCGGCGCGATTGCGCTCGTTCCACTCGGCGAGTGCCATATGAAAAGCGTAGTTGGCCGTGCAGGTTCCGTCGGCGCGGCGATGCCACTCGGCCAAGGCATCGGGCATAGTCACGCCGCGATCGGCCGTCGCGTAGTCCACAATGGTCGTCGTACCGCCGCAGGCAGCCGCACGCGTGCCGGTCTCAAAGCTATCGGCTGTCCAATCCATGCCGGTCCAGCACTGCATGTGCGTGTGGCCGTCGATAAAGCCGGGAAACACCCAGCAGCCCGCGGCATCCTCGACGGTATCGCCCTCGGCCGGCTCAATCGCCGCGGCAATCCGCACGATCTTGTCGCCCTCCATGGCAAGATCGGCGCGGCGAAGCCCCTGGGGCGTCGCAAGCGCGCCGTTTTTGATGATGATCATAATTGCTCCTTATTGATTGATGCAGTTTGCCACGCGATCAAAATACGAGCAGGCGGCGATATGCTCCGTTATGCGCCGCTGTCCCTTGGCGGTATCGACGTCCCACAGCTCGTAGGCACGCGCCCCGACCAGTACCACGTCGGTACGGTCCTTGAGAATCGAACCGCCGCCGTCCTTGCCCTCAAGACACATAAGCGCATCGAACAGTTCCGCCGGAAAGAGCACCGGGCTCGAAGGCTCGCCGTTGCACGCAAGACGCACCGGATGCTTGCGGCCACGCTCGTCAAATGCACGAACCATAGCCTCAAAAGAATCCGAACTCACAAGTGGCTGGTCGCCCGGCAAAAAGAGGCAACCTTTCCAGTTGCGTTCGACTCCCCACGAAAGGCCCGCACGGACGCTTTCGCTGCGCAGCTCGGCATCGTGCAGCACGCACGGGCAATGCCTGTCCTCGCAAATCTGGGCGACCTCGGGCCAACGCGTCGAAACCACAACGTCAAAGCCCCGGGGGACCGAATCGATAGTCCGGGCAATCAGCGGCTTGCCATAGATATCGGCAAGCATCTTGTTAGAGCCAAACCGCTTGCCCTCGCCCGAAGCCATAATGACGCAACCGAGTTTCATCTCCGCAAACCTCCCCTGGCCACCTTGGACGCCATAGTTGCTATACCCACCATAGCAAGCTCGCACTCCGTCGGAACAGGCACGCACTCGTTTTCCAGCGAACGCCCCTTGGCTCCCCATAGCACAAAGGAGGGCACCCCGCGACGCAGGGCACCCTCCTCAATGGTGCAGATATGCCTACTCAGCGTCGCCGGTAAACGTGGTACCGGTCTTGCCGGCAAGACCGTCACGCGCCTTCTCGAGCAGCGTGATAAGCGCCGTGCGGCCCGGCTTGCTCTCGGCAAACGTCGAGGCGGCCTGGACCTTGGGCAGCATTGAGCCGCGGCCGAACTCGTTGGCCTCGGATAGACGCTTTACGTCAGCCGCGGTCAGCGTGTCGAGCCACTGCTCGTGGTCGGTACCAAAGCCAATGGCAACCTTCTCCACGGCCGTCAGGATAATCAGGGCATCGGCGTCGAGCTGCTCGGCGAGCTTCTCGGCCGCAAAGTCCTTATCGATGACGGCGGCAGCGCCCTTAAGGTGGTTGCCCTGGGCCTTGGTGACGGGAATGCCACCACCGCCGCAGGAGATCACCACATGGCTGGACTCGACGAGCGACTTAATGGTGTCGAGCTCGACGATGTTCACGGGCTTGGGCGAGGCAACCACGCGACGGAAGCCCTGCTTCTCGTCGTGGATGAACTGGTAGCCGCGGTCGGCCTCCAGCTCCTTGGCCTCGGCCTCACTCATCCACGGACCGATCGGCTTGACCGGGTCGGCAAAGGCCGGATCGTCTGGCGCAACCTCGACCTGGGTGAGCACGGTGGCGACACCCTTGTCGATGTTGCGGTCGAGCATTTCCTCGCGCAGGGCGTTTTGCAGGTCATAGCCAATGTAGCCCTGGCTCATGGCGCCGCAAACGGACAGCGGGCAGGGGATGTACTTCTGAGGGTTAGAGCGCGTGAGCTCTGCCATCGCGTTGGCGATCATGCCAACCTGGGGGCCGTTGCCATGCACGACGACAACCTCGTTGCCTTCCTCGATCAGGTCGACGATAGCCTTGGAAGTCGTCTTGACGGCCTCCATCTGCTCGGGAAGGTTGGCGCCGAGGGCGTTTCCACCCAGGGCGACAACAATACGCTTAGCCATTTCTCAGCCCAGCTTTAGGCCTGGAACCAACGGGCGGTGTTGCGCTCGTCGAGGGCCTTGAGGGTAGCGGCGGGATCGGCAACCTTCTGCAGGAACATCATGGCTGCGATGGCGTACGGCTTGTAGCTGGCCTCCTTGTACATGCCCACGCGGTGCATGTCGAAGACGTCGGCGTTGACCTCGCCGTGCTCGCAAGAGACACCGGAGATGTCGGCGGGCAGCGGGTGCATAAAGATGGTGTCCTGGCCGTTGGCAGTCTTCTCCATGAGCTCGGTCGTGGAGCACCAATCCTGATGCGTAGCGTTCTGAGCGAGCAGCTCCTTCTCGAGCGCAGCGATGCCGGCGTCGTCGCCCTCGGCGTACAGGTTGGTGCGCTTCTCCATGGCGGCAAACGGAGCCCAACTCTTGGGGATCACGATGTCGGCGCCCTCGAAGGCCTCGGCCATGGTGTTGACCTGCTTAAAGGTGGTGCCGGACTCGGCGGCGTAGCCCTTAGCGCGCTCGACGACCTCGGGCATGAGGTCGTAGCCCTCGGGGTGAGCCAGGGTGACGTCCATGCCAAAACGGGGCAGCAGGCTGATCAGCGACTGCGGGCAGGACAGCGGCTTGCCGTAAGAGGGCGAATAGGCCCAGGTGACAGCAACCTTCTTGCCCTTGAGGTTCTCGAGGCCGCCAAACTCGTTGATGAGGTAGAGCATATCGGCAGAGGACTGCGTGGGGTGATCGGAGTCGGACTGCAGGGAGATGAGCGTGGGACGGTGATCCAGAACGCCATCCTCGAAGGCCTGCTGGACAGACTCGGAGACCTCGGCCATGTAGGCGTCGCCCTTGCCGATGTACATGTCGTCGCGGATGCCGATGACGTCGGCCATGAAGGAGATCATGGTAGCGGTCTCGCGGACGGTCTCGCCGTGAGCGATCTGGGACTTCTTCTCGTCCAGGTCCTGCAGCTCAAGGCCGAGCAGGTTGGCTGCCTTAGAGAAGGAGAAGCGCGTACGGGTGGAGTTGTCACGGAACAGCGAGACAGCCAGGCCCGAATCGAAGATCTTGGACGAAACGTTGTTCTCGCGCAGCTCGCGCAGGGCGTCGGCGACGATGTAGAGCGCCTTGAGCTCATCGGTGGTCTTATCCCAGGTGTGCAGGAAGTCGCTGCCGTACATACCCTTAAAATCGAGGCCGTTCAGCTGCTCGACGAGCTCGGTAAACTTAGCGTCCATGTAAATATCCTTTCCAAAGGTAAAACGATCGCAATGAGTAGATGTGCTCCGGCATGCGCGTGTGGCTAGAACATGCAGAGCGCTATGACGAGGACCCGCTACCGTTGAGGAAGCATGGGAGATAACGACCGCGGGCCCCAAGTCAACAGGGGGGTACCGGGGACACGAGCTGTCCCCGGCTCAACAAGATCGAGGAATGGGACTAATCGATCTTGTTGTTGGTCAGACCGGCGCGGAACACAGTGGCGTCGCCATCGGCCTGGCTCGGATCGTAGAGGTTCAGGGCAGCCACATACATGGCGGCAGCGGTGACCAGGTCATCCTTGTAGGTGACCTCGTTGGGAGCGTGAGCCTGAGACTCGGCACCCGGGCCAAAGCCAACGCAGGGGATGCCGTAGCGGCCCTGGATGGAAACGCAGTTCGTGGAGAAGGTCCACTTGTCGCACAGCGGACGACCGGTGCGCTTGTCCATGCTGGGCTCGCAGCCGATGCGCTCGTCACCAAACATGGCCTTGTGGGCGTCGACGAGGGCCTTGACGTGCGGAGCGGTTTCCTTGTTGATCCACGTGGGGAAGTAAGCCTCGGTCTCGTAGACCTCGCCGGTCCAGGACGGACGGTCGTACATGTACATGGAGACCTTCACGTCGTCGCCGTACTTCTTGGCGGCCGGCAGGTTGCGGATCTCGTCCAGGCAGGACTCCCAGGTCTCGCCGGCGGTCATGCGACGGTCGATGGAGATGGCGCAGGAGTCAGCGACAGCGCAGCGGCTGGGGCTGGTGTAGAA
>UQTN01000098.1 GCA_900543945.1 uncultured Collinsella sp.
ATCATGCTGGGCACCAACGACTGTAAGACGGTCTTTAACGTGACAGCTTCCGATATCGCCCGTGGCGCCATGGCGCTGATTCGCGCCGTCCGCGCGTTTCCGTGGACCGACGCTGCGCCTTGCCCGCGCATCCTGCTGATGGCTCCTATCAAGATCAAGCCGCAGATCGCCGATGTATATATGACCGATTTTGACGAGCGTTCCGTCGAGGCATCTGAACATTTTGGCGAGTACTATGCGCACGTGGCCGAGCAGTTTGGCTGCGACTTTTTGAATGCCGCCGAGTTTGCCGAGCCGGGCGATATCGACTATCTGCATATGATGCCCGAAAGCCACGAGAGCTTGGGACATGCCGTGGCAGCCAAGCTCCAAGAGATGCTCGGTGAGTAGCACGGCCCCAAACCACCACAGAGTTCCCCTTGCGGGGGCTTGTTTCGTTTGTTTGTCTTGATCTGTAACAGTTCCAAGGCCGAAAACGGGCTAGATGTTACAGATTAAGATTATTTAGGTCGATATCGATTGTTTGTCTTGATCTGTAACATCTAGGGTCGATTTTGCCGAGTTACTGTTACAGATCGAGATGTTTGTGGGAGCCACCGCAAAGGTGTCCTTTGTGGTGGTTTTGCTGCAGGGCTAGTACTGCCACATGTGGTTGACGGGGCCGGAGCCTTTGCCCATGTCCAGGCCGGCGGCCAGAGCGCCTGTCAGGTATGCCTTGCCGGCATTGACGGCATCGGCAAGATCCATGCCCTGGGCCAGCGCGCAGGCGATGGCGGACGAAAGCGTGCAGCCGGTGCCGTGTGTGTTGTCGGTCTCGATGCGCTTGTGGCGGAACCACGTGGTGAGCGGATCGCCCAGATGGTTGCCCTCGTCATCGAGTGGCGCGGGTTCGGCCAATACATCGTTGGCCTCGTTGACAAGATGCCCACCCTTAACGAGGGATGCGCAACCAAAGCGGCGGGTGAGGAGCATGGCAGCATTTTGCTGTGTGCGCTCGGAGTCGACCTCGTAGTCAAGCAGGGCCATGACCTCGGGAATGTTGGGCGTGATAACGGTCGCCAGCGGGAACAGGCGGCGGGTGAGCGCCTCGGCGGCATCTTCGGCAATCAGCCGTGCGCCCGAGGTGGCTACCATGACGGGGTCGACGACCACGTTTGTCGCGTTCCAGGCGCTCAGGCGGTCGGCGATAACCTCGATAATCTCGGCAGAGGAAACCATGCCGATCTTGACGGCGCTGGGGCGGATATCGTCAAATACGGCGTCGATCTGCGCAGCGACGATATCAGGGGAGATATTCTGCACGGCGGTGACACCGAGCGTGTTTTGTGCGGTGATGGCGGTGATGGCCGTCTCGGCATACAGGCGGTGCGCCGTGATGGTCTTGATGTCGGCCTGAATGCCGGCGCCACCGCTGGAATCGGATCCTGCGATGGATAGAACGGCAGGTACCTTACTGCGATCCATGTTTGCTCCCTTGTTCGGTCGGAATCAAATGGGTCTTTAAGCCAGCATTATAAAGATGCCCGGGCCGACTCTATGTCGAACCCGGGCGGGCGATGCAATCTTTACGCAAATGCAAGCAAATGTTCACACGTCAACAATTGACGAACACCATGTTACCGATTGCGGCTCCGGTGACGAGTTAGTCCTCCATGCCGAGATCGATCGTCGTACCCTCGAACACCTTGTTGACGGTGCGGACGGCGCACATCTTGCCACACATGGTGCAGGTGCCCTCGGTGGCGGCGGGGGACTCCTCGTAGCGCTTCTTGCCGGTGACCGGGTCGAGCGCGCACTTCCACATGGAGTCCCAGTCGAGCTTGCGGCGTGCCTGGCCCATCTTGTCGTCCATGTCGCGGGCGTGGGGTACCTTCTTGGCGATATCGGCGGCGTGCGCGGCAATCTTAGTGGCCATAAGGCCATCGAGCACGTCCTGGGCGTTGGGCAGGCACAGGTGCTCGGCCGGCGTCACGTAGCACAGGAAGTCGGCACCGGAGCTGGCGGAGATGGCGCCGCCGATGGCAGCGGTGATGTGGTCGTAACCCACGCCGATATCGGTCACCAGCGGCCCGAGCACATAGAACGGGGCATTGTGGCACAGGCGCTTCTGAAGTTTCATGTTGGCGGCGATCTCGTCGAGCGCCATGTGACCCGGGCCCTCGACCATGACCTGGACGCCGGCGGCCCAAGCGCGCTTGCACAGCTTGCCCAGCTCGATCATCTCAGCGGTCTCGGTGGCATCGTTGGAGTCGTAGAGGCAGCCCGGGCGGCAGGAGTCGCCGAGCGAAATCGTCACGTCGTACTCGTGGCAAATCTCGAGCAGCTCGTCAAAGTACTCGTAGAAGGGGTTTTCGTTGCCGGTGACCTCCATCCAGCCAAACAGCAGCGAGCCGCCGCGACTGACGATGTTCATCAGGCGGCCGGTCTCCTTAAAGGTCTTGGTGACCGACTTGTTGATGCCGCAGTGGATGGTCATAAAGTCCACGCCATCCTCGGCGTGCGCGCGCACGACCTCGAACAGGTCGTCCTTGGTCAGCTTGACCAGCGGCTTTTCCATGTAGCCGATGGCGTCGTACATGGGGACGGTGCCCACCATGAGCGGCGTCTCGTCGATGAGCTGCTGGCGGAACTGGCGCGTTTTGCCCGAGTTGGAAAGGTCCATGATGGCGTCGGCGCCAAAGTCCTCGGCGATCTTGACCTTCTTCCATTCCTCGGCGGCATCGGCCTTGTCGCCCGAGATGCCCAGGTTGACGTTGACCTTGGTGGACAGGCCCTCGCCGACACCAAAGGCGCGCATGCCCTTTTTGATATGCACGATGTTGGCGGGAATGGCGATGCGGCCGTCGGCCACGCGCTCGCGGATGTACTCGGGGTCGCGATGCTCGCGCTCGGCGACTTCCTTCATCTGCGGCGTGATCTGCCCGGCGCGGGCGAAGTCGATTTGCGTGACGAGCTTGGGCTCGGTCTGTGTGCTCATTGGCACGGCTCCCTTCGTTGGCATTACCCATATCAGGTTTGCGGGTCAGGGCGGGCGCGCCCAGTCTCAGCCTGCCGTCTTGTCCTGCAAGCTCCCCGTTTATGTAATGGGCTCAAGTATAGCTCGAATGGGTACGATTGGCCTAACGAGCGTGCCTGTGGGGAGGCGAACATGGAAGACAAGCATCTATATCGAGAGACGCAATGGGATGTATCGGCCGAGGAAAGCCGTGCGCACCATGGCCTTGTCGCGATTGGTTTTGCGGTGCTTGCCGTGCTGGTGATTGCCTTTTGTATCTGGACGTTTGGCGGTCACGGCGGCGCTGCATGGGAGTTCGAGGCCGACGATGCCCTGCCGATCATGACAGTGAAGGTTACGGGCGGCAATACCGTTGCCGCGCCGGGCGACTATTGGTATTCGCGCGATGGATTTGTCCAGCTTCAGCTGAGCGGTGGGTCTATTCCTGGTGAGGAAATCGAACGCGTGACGTATGATGCGGCGCTCAAAACGCTGACGGTGAAGCTCAAGAATCAGGGCGACGTGCCTACGACTATGGATATCGCGCTGACGGAATGGCGCTTGGAGCCCCCATCGGGTGTTGCGGTGTCCGAGGTAGAGCACGTTAAGATTACCTACCAAGATGGCTCGACAAACGAAGTTGCCAAAGCCGACGGCTTGGCGGAATAGACGCCGTGCCTAGGCAGCACATTCAAAAGTAGCGGTGGTCCTACAAGGTCTGTTCGTTCAGGAAGACCAAAGTGTTCTTATTTGAAAGCTCGGGAAAGTGACGATAACCAACGTCAAACGCGGTGAGCCCGCTTGCATCCTCGAGCTTGTTTTCTGCCATCCAGCGCACCATGGAACCACGTGCCTTTTTGCTGGCGGTCGAGCGCTGGATGGGCTTGCCGTTGCGGATGCCTTCGCCAAAGAGGCACGTGACGACCGTGGCGTCGCCCGCGAGATGGGGCAGAACGGCTTTGGCGTACTCTACGCTGGCGAGGTTGACGATCGTGGTGTTTGAGCCTGCCGGGGCGATAGCCCGCGCGAGCTTGTCGCTCCAAAACGCGTAGAGGTCTGGGGCATCGTCAACGGCGAGCTTCGCGCCCATTTCCAGCCGATATGGTTCCACGGCATGAAAGGGGCGAACGCACCCGTAGAGGCCAGAGAGGATCCACAGGTGGCTTTGCAGCCATGCGAGCTGCGCGGAATCCATCACCTCGGGCGCCATGCTCTGGTATTGAATGCCGTGGTAGGACATGACGGCAGGGGAGAGGTGACAGGCGAGTGCGGGATTGTCGAGATCGCCGTTTTTCAGGATGGGCCCGAACTCATGCAGGGTGTTGAGGCAAGGTCCCAGCAGTTTGTCACTCACGTTCCACAGCGCCTGCAGGCCGCCGCTGCCTTCATTCCGCTCGATATCTAGCAGTGCGCGGTGGAGGCGAGCCGTCTCGCGCACAAAGGGTGGGATGCCCAGGACTTCAAAAGCATCTTGGGCCGCGCACATCTGCTTGGCGGGCGAAATGATGACCTGCAGCATGGACTCTCCTCTGCCAAAAAGGTAGTTGCGGTGGAATACGGTCTGTTTTGGCCGTTTATGGGCCAGTTTAGTCCGTATTTCACCGCAACTGACGAAGGGTTGGTTAGGCTCGCTCGATGAAGGCTTTGTAGCCGCGATAGGCCTCGTAGATATCGGCCTTGTTGGCGACCTCCCACAGGGCGTGCATGGACAGGACGGCAACGCCGGAGTCGATGACGTTCATGCCATACTTGGCCATGATGTAGGCAATGGTGCCGCCGCCGCCCGCGTTGACGCGACCGAGCTCACAGGTCTGGAAGTCCACGCCGGCCTCGTCCATGATGTCGCGGATGAGGGCCACGTACTCGGCGTCGGCGTCGTTGGAGCCGCCCTTGCCACGGCTGCCCGTGTACTTGTTAAAGCACAGGCCGCGACCAATAAAGGCGGCGTTTTTGGTCTCGAACTTGCCGGCATAGCCCGGGTCGAAGCCGGCAGACACGTCAGAGGAAAGCATGCGGCTGCGGGCGAGTGCGCGGCGCAGGGCCAGCGGGCTATTCTCGCCGGCGAGCGTCATGATCTCGGCGACGGTGTTCTCGAAGAAGCGGCTCGTCATGCCGGTGGCGCCTACGGAACCAATCTCCTCTTTGTCGACGATGAGCGTGATGCTCGTGCGCTCGACATTGGCCACATTGATCTGGGCGAGCATGGAGGGGTAGGCGCAAACGCGGTCGTCATGGCCATAACCCAGAATCATAGAGCGGTCGAGGCCCATGTCGCGGGCGGGGCCGGCGGGCACGACCTCGATCTCGGCGGAGAGGAAGTCCTCCTCCTCGACGTCGTACTGCTCCTTAAGGATGTCCAGGAACATTTGCTTGACGGGCTCCTTGGGGGCGTCCTTGTCGTCCTCGTCAAACTTGACGGGGCGGCCGCCCACGATCACGTCGAGGATCTCGGCATCGACGGCGTCCTTGGCGGGCTTGGACATCTGCTCGCTCGAGAGGTGGATCAGCAGATCGGAGATGGTAAAGACCGGGTCGTCTGCCTTGTCGCCGATATTGATATCGACGGTGGTACCGTCCTTTTTGCAGATGACGCCCACGAGTGCGAGCGGGGAGGCTACCCAGTGGTAGCTCTTGACGCCGCCGTAGTAGTGCGTGTCGAGGTAGGCCATGTCGCCGGCCTCGAAGGCGGGATTCTGCTTAAGGTCCAGGCGCGGCGAGTCCACGTGGGCGCCCAGGATGTTAAAGCCCTGCTCGAGCGGGGCGGTGCCCAGGTTGACGAGCATAAGGTCCTTGCCGTGGTTGGCGGCGTACACCTTGTCGTCTGCCTTGAGCTCGCGGCCTTCGGCGATCACGGTCTCCAGGTCGACGTATCCCGCCTCCTCGGCCATCTTGATGCCGGTCTTGACGCACAGGCGCTCGGTCTTGTTCTCGCTCAAAAACTGCTTATAGCCGCGGCAAAGCTCCTCGAGCTCCTCGATTTGCTGTGGCGTGTACTTTTTCCATGCGCAGGGACGCTCCATGACGCAGGCTCCTTTCGGATCGATCGTGCTGGTTGATGTACCGTGAGCCATCGTATCACGCGCGGGCTCACGGTGGCGGGGGAGCTTGATGTGAGGTGGCCGCGGGGCGGGGAGCGTGTAAACTGGAGTGAGCAAACCGTGCCCAGCCTAAAGCGAGGTATTCAATATGTCTGAAAAGCGCCGCACCTTTGCCGTTATCGACGGCAACTCGCTCATGCATCGCGCCTTCCACGCCGTGCCGCCGACCATGAACGCGCCGGACGGTCGCCCCACCAACGCGATCTTTGGCTTTCTGAACATGTTTCTCAAGATGATCGACGCCTTTAACCCCGACGGCGTCGTCGTGGCGTTTGACAAGGGCAAGCCGCGCGTGCGTATGGAGATGCTGCCGCAGTATAAGGCGCAGCGTCCGCCCATGGACCCCGATCTGCACGCGCAGTTCCCTATGATCAAGGAGCTGCTCGCCGCGCTCAACGTGCCGATTCTGCAGTCCGAGGGCTGGGAAGGCGATGACATCCTGGGTACTATGGCGCGCCTGGGCGAGCAGGCCGGCTGTGACATGCTGCTGGTGACCGGTGATCGCGACATGTATCAGCTTGTTACCGAGCACGTCAACGTGGTCTCGACCCGTAAGGGCCTGTCCGACGTGGCGATCATGACGCCCGAGAGCGTGGACGATCTGTATCACGGCATTACGCCGGCGCTCGTGCCCGACTTTTATGGTCTGAAGGGCGACACGTCCGATAACATCCCCGGCGTGCCGGGCATCGGCCCCAAAAAGGCGAGCTCGCTCATTGCGCAGTACGGTAGCCTGGACGAGGTCATCGCACACGCCGACGAGGTCAAGGGCAAGATGGGCGAAAACCTGCGCGCACACATCGACGACGCGCTGCTGAGCCGTAAGGTGGCGACCATCCGCACCGATGCGCCCGTTGAGCTCGATTTTGAGGCGACGTCCTTCCCGGCGTTTTCTGCCGATGAGGTTTCCGCGGCGCTGGGTACGCTTGGTATCACCGCCATGCAGAACCGTTTCTTGGCGTTGATCGGCGGCGAGGGCGGGGTTGCTGCCGCTGCTAGCACGTTTGAGATGCCCACGATTGAGCGCACCGCTGCCGGCGATGCCGAGGCGCTTGCTGCCGTGGCGTCCGAGGTTGCCCGTGCGATCGAGGCGGGCGAGTGGGTCGCCGCCGTGGTGGACGATGACAGGGAAGAGGGCGCGCTCTTTGGGCTGACGCGCACGCTGTGGTTGGCGACGTCCAAGGGCCTGTTTGCGCTCGAGGAGGGCGACAGCGGTGCGGCGGCTGAGGTTGAGGGCTTCAACTTCGTCCACGGCGTAATCCACGGTGTGCTTGCGCGCCTGTTTATGGAGGGCCGCGTGGCGAGTCCGGATACGAAGGCGCTGCTGCATGAGCTTTCGCCCATCGATTCTTCCGAGTCCGAGCTCATGGACCCGC
>UQTN01000099.1 GCA_900543945.1 uncultured Collinsella sp.
GCTCACCGTGGGCTCGGTTGCGCTCGACCCCGACCGCCGCGAAGTCACGGTCGGCGGCTCGCCCATCGCGCTCACGGCTCGCGAGTTCGACGTCCTCGCCCTGCTTATGGCACATGCCGGCACCGTGCTCACGCGCGAGCGCATCGCGCACGAGGCGCTGGGCTACGACTACGTGGGCGACACTAACAACGTCGACGTGCACATCGCGCACCTGCGCGCCAAGATCGAAGACGCCGGCAGTGCCCGCATCATCCAGACCGTGCGCGGGGTGGGCTATGTCTGCCGCGCGTAACGACGAGGCTAAGCGCGTCACCTCCATCGCCCGCGCCATCAACTGGAGCTATATGTGGCGCCGCTTGGTGAGCTACGTCTGGCTGGATCTGTTACTGCTGCTTGTTGCGGCGGCGATCCTCGTCTATGGCTACAACCAGACGCTGCCCGATGGCGCGTTTACCGCGGGATGGATCCCCAGCGCTAGCGTTCACGGCATGTCACTGACGCCCGCGCGCGGCTGGGACCTGACAACGCTCACCTATACCGTCGAGTTTGCGCGTACCACCAAGACCTTCCCCCTCGCGCAGGACCTCGTCGCACTGTGGCCCCTCTACCTTGTCGTTGTAGGTTGGCAAGTCATCAGCGTGCTCAACATGCTCGGCGGCGCCCGCCGCGTGCGCCGTACCATGGCACCGCTCAACGACCTGGCCCTGCGCGTTGACGAGCTCGGGCGCATGCAGCTCGCCGGCGGCAAGATGGAAACGCTCGAGCAGGCCATCGAGCGCGCAAGCGTCGACTCGCCGAGCGTCACCACCGGCGACGCCGATCTGGCGAGTATCGAGGTCGCGCTCAACCGCCTGCTGCGCCAGATGCAAGAGGCCAAGCTGCAGCAGATGCGCTTTGTCAACGATGCGAGTCACGAGCTGCGCACGCCCATCGCGGTGATTCAGGGCTACGTGAACATGCTCGACCGCTGGGGCAAAGACGACCCGGACGTGCTGGCAGAGTCCATCGCCTCGCTCAAAGCCGAAAGCGAGCATATGCAGGAGCTCGTGGAGCAGTTGCTGTTTTTAGCGCGCGGCGATGCCGGTCGCACCGTGCTGCGGCGCGCGAATACCAACCTGGCTGCACTGGTCGGCGAGGTTTGCGAAGAATCACAGATGATCGATGCCGGGCACACATATCGGCTGGCGTATGATGCCGCACTTACCGGCGACCCGCGCTGCAACGCATCGGTTGACGTGGCACTCGTGAAGCAGGCGCTGCGCGTGATCGTGCAAAACGCCGCCAAGTATTCGGACGCAGGCACGACCGTCACGTTTGCCATAACACCCGATGCGGGCACGGGCGCGATTGACATAAGCGTTGAGGACGAGGGCATCGGCATGAACCAGGAATCCGCAGCTCACGCTTTCGAGCGGTTCTACCGTGCCGACAACGCACGCGATGCCGGCGCACAGGGCTCGGGCCTGGGGCTCGCTATCGCCAAGTGGATCGTCGACAGCCACGGCGGTGTCATTGGCGTGACCTCAGTCGAGGGCGTCGGCAGCCGCTTTACGATTCGGCTGCCACGGTAGGGGCGTCTCTCACGAATCGAAGGTGAATGCTTTTCCGCGAAGTGAGCGACCTATTTTGGACCCCCGAAGCATCCGCACTTTTTGGCGCCAAAACCGCAGGAAATACCTGACAAAACCGCAGGAAAGAGCGACGTAAAAGTGTCGATGCTTCAGGGGCTCGATTTCACTCGTTCACTTCGCGGAAAAGCATTCACCTTCGATTTACGGCAGCCCGTCAGTCACCCTCTCGGCATTAAAAATGGGGCAAAGCCACGCGCCTTACCCCATTTTTCGTTAGCTATAGCAGCCTGTGCGCTACTCGCGGCACAGGTGCACGGCGAAGCCGGCGAACTCGCGCTTAAAGTACACGAGCTTGGTGCCGCCGTCGGGCAGCAACACGCGCGACTCCTCGTTGACCTCGAGCCCGCGCTCGGCAAACCACTTCTCGGCCGCATCGATGTCGTTGACGGCGAAGCCGATGTGGCCCTTGGTGCCACGACCGTTCTGCTTCATGATCTCGACCAGCGAATCGTTAAAGTACGAAACGGGGGTCTCGATGACGGGCAGGCCCATCATCGTCGAGAACAGCTCCGCGATCTCCAGGGCGTCTGCCGGGTCGGTGGCGTTAATGCCCACGTGGGCAACGCGCATGCCAAAGAGCTCGACCGGGTCGGCGTTCTGCTCACTCATACAGGCGGTGCCTACTGAGCCATGACGTCGAGAACGGCCTTCTCGGCAGCGACGCGGTTCATGCCGGTCATGAAGGGCACGCCGCTCACGTACGGGCAGGTGAGGCCCTCGGGGGCAACGGTGGTGGCGATCAGCAGGTCGGCGCCCTCGTCGCAAGCGTCCTTGGCCTCGGAGATGGCGCACTGCACGATCTCATACTTGCCGGCGTAACCGTTGGCGTCGAGCATGGTGGCGACCTTCTGGGCAACGAGCGTGGAAGTAGCAGCGCCAGCGCCGCAAGCCAAAACGATCTTCTTCATAGGTAATGTCTCCCTTCATGGTTTACTTTAGGTAAGTGTACCGCAGCGAGCGATGGCGCTCAGCCTCGATGCGCTTTTATGCCAGTTTGCTTGCGCGCTGCGTATAATACATCTAGTACGTGTTGTCATACCGCTCGCGCTACGAGCGACTAAGGATCCTAATATGCCCGATTCCCGCACACTCTGGACCGCCGTCGTTATCATCTGCATCGCCGTGTCGGTGTTCTTTAGCGTCAAAAAACGCACCACGTTCAAGCGCCTGCAGCAGCTTATGGCCGCCAAGCAGTGGGACGAGTTTGATCGTTTGCTCGACGCCAAGCTCACCAGCATGCTGTACCCGCGCTACAACCGCGACTACCTGCGCTTGAACTCCTATCTGCTGCGCGAGGACCACGAGCGCGCCAACGAGATGTTCGACCTGCTGCTGGGGCTCAACCTGCCCAAGATGCAGCGCGTCGACCTGGTGATCAAAGCCTTTAACTACTACGTTGGCCAGGAGGACCGCAAAAAGTCCAAGGAGCTTCTGCACGAGATCAAGGGCTTTGAGGGCGGTCAGGCCGAGGCGGTCGCACACGAATGCCAGCTGATGTACGACACGATGATCCTCAAGCGCCACAACGACATTCCCGAACTGGAGCGCATGCTCGAGGATGTCGGCGACGACCCGGTCAAGCGCTGCCGCTTGGAGTACCTGCTGGCCCTGCAGTACCAAAACAAGGGCGACGAGGCAAAGTATACCGAGTACTTGGAAAAGTCGGGTCAGCACTCGATGGCCGTCAACGCGTAACGGACGGCTTGTGCTAGACTTCTAGTCTCACGGGGGCGTGGCGGAATTGGCATACGCAGGAGACTTAAAATCTCTCGCCGCAAGGATTGTGGGTTCGAGTCCCACCGCCCCTACCATATGAAGCGTTCGAGCCCGTGTCCCCAAGGGATGCGGGCTCGTTTCTTTTTCACGCCGGCGGGACTCTAAGTTGCGGTGGAATAGTTAGAGGGTGCTGAGGCTGGGGGTCCAGCCGATGGTGGGGGTCGCGCCATCGAGGGTCTCGTTGATGGTAGCGGCCATACCGGCGAGTAGGCTGTTCTCGCTTACGGTGAGCGTCTTGTAGCCGCCGGCACGCATGAGCTCGCGGATCACCACGGCGCCGGCCAGAATCACGCCCGCGCGTTTGGGCTGTACACCCGGTAGCGCGGCGATGCCTTCCGCGTCCAACACAGACATGCGCTCGATAGCGGCCGAGACCTGCTCCAGCGACAGCTCGCGTAGGTGCACAAAGCTCGAATCGTACGGTTCCAGCTCGTGGACCAGAGCCACCAGCGTAGTCACCGTGCCGCCCACCGCGACTAAGCGTTCGGCGCGCTCAAAGTCGACAGGCAGGCCCTCAAAATAGGCGGCGAACTGCTCGCCTGCCCACGCGACAGCGGCAGCAAGCTCGCCATCCGCGGGCGGCAACGCGGAGAAAAAGCGCTCCGTCACGCGGCGACAACCGATGTCCAGCGAGCGCGTTCCCTCCAGCGCAAAGACCCCGCGCTCAGGCGCATAGACGCCCGTCGCGAGCTCCGTGGAGCCGCCGCCCGAATCGGCGACGATGATGCGCTCGCCGGCAAAGTCGTGCGCCACGCCAAAAAATGTCAGGCGCGCCTCGACCTCGCCCGGAATCACCTGTGGTTTGAGCCCCAACTCGCGCAGGCCGTCCAGCAGCAGCGCGGCATTGGACGCATCGCGCGCGGCACTCGTGCACGTGGTGCAGACGCACACGGCCCCAAAGGCACGGGCCTCGTCCACAAACATGCGGCACGCAGCGAGCACACGCTCGACAGCCGCCTCGCAGAAGCGCCCCGTCGCGTCCACGCCCTCGCCCAGGTCGGTAATCTCGGTATGCTTGGACGATTCCACAATCGCTCCGCCCTCGACCTGGGCCAACACCAGTCGCGACGACACCGTTCCCAGGTCGATCGCGGCCACCTTATAGCGTTTGCAATTTGTCATTGCGGGCTCCCCTCCGGGCGCTATTTGCCGTTGGACACGACCGTCTGGCCCTCGACGCCGTTAAAACCAAACAGCATGTCGAGCGCCTGGATGTACCACGGCGCGTCCTTACCGACTTCTTCGATTTCCTTGGCAACTTCGCTGGCCTTCTTGGCGTTCGACGACTTCTTGCCCGAAGACGAATCAGAATCGTCGTCCAGGCCCAGAACGTCAATCTTGGTCTCGCCGGGCATCACCAGGCCCAGATCCTCGGTCGCCGCGTCCTTAATGCCCTCCTCCGAGAGCAGTTTGTCGACACTTTTTTGCAGCTCGTCGTTGTATTGCTGGCGAATCTCGACCTGCTTGGCCAAAATATCGCTCGAGCGCTTGGCCACATACAGATCGCGCACGGGAAAATACAAGCTCACGAGCACCAAGGCAACGACGATACCGATAAACAACCCTCGCTGGGGTCCGTGGGTAAAGTCGTAGATTGCCTTAACCACCGCGTTGTCGTTGGCGTAGTGCATAAAGTCCGAACCCGAAAGACGGCTCGACGGCCTGCTCGACCTATCGTGCGCCTGAGCCGAGGAACGCGATTCGTTCGTCGCGCGCGACGAACGGTCCAGGCGATGCGTCGACATATTCATTTGAGCATGGGAGTGCGAAGTGCCTGCCGTGCGATGCGTGGGACGGGCGGCACCCGTGTAATCGGGCCCGCCGAGCGGCACCGTACGCGCACGGCGAGGTGACGGCTCACACGAACCGGCGGAATAGTACCTGTTGTCGTAAATCTGATCCATGTGCGCCTTGTGCGGTTGAGGTTTGTTTGCGCTAAGTCCTTTAGTTATAGCACGAGCATGCGCAACGCCTTCGGCAGCCTTTGCTCGACATAAAAAAGGCGCTGAGCCACACGGCCCAGCGCCCAATGGCGGCCATCAGAAGTGGAGCGGAGCCGAGTCAACCCCGCCCCCGCGAGCACCACTTGTTTAGCGAATGTTGTAGAACGCGGCCTTGCCGGCGTAGCGCGCGCTGCCCTCGAGCTCGTCCTCGATGCGGATGAGCTGGTTGTACTTGGCGATGCGGTCGCTACGGCACGGGGCGCCCGACTTGATCTGGCCGGCATTGACGCCCACGACCAGGTCGGCGATTGTGGAGTCCTCGGTCTCGCCGGAGCGGTGGCTCACGATGCAGGCGTAGCCGGCCTCCTTGGCGGTCTCGATGGCCTCGAGCGACTCGGTGAGCGTGCCGATCTGGTTGACCTTGACCAGGATCGCGTTGGCGGCGCCCAGCTCGATGCCCTTCTTGAGGCGCTCGGTGTTGGTGACGAACAGGTCGTCGCCCACCAGCTGCACCTTGTTGCCAATGCGACGGGTCAGCTCGACCCAGCCGTCCCAGTCCTCCTCGGCCATGCCGTCTTCGATGGAGATGATGGGGTAGGTGTCGACGAGCTTCTCCCAGTAATCAACCATCTGGGCGCTCGTGTACTCCACGCCCTCGCCCTTGAGCTCGTACATGCCGGTCTCGGCGTTGTAGAACTCGGTCGAGGCCGGGTCCATGGCGTACATGAAGTCGACGCCGGGCTTAAAGCCGGCCTTCTCCACGGCCTTGGTGATGTACTCGAACGGCTCGGCATTGGTCTTGAGGTTGGGGGCAAAGCCACCCTCGTCGCCCACGCCGCCGCCCAGGCCTGCCTCGTGCAGCACGCCCTTGAGGGTGTGGTATACCTCGGCGCACCAACGCAGGCCCTCGGCAAAACTCGGAGCGCCCACCGGCATGATCATGAACTCCTGGAAGTCAACGTTGTTGTCGGCATGCACGCCGCCGTTGAGGATATTCATCATAGGTGTGGGCAGCAGGTGGGCGTTGACGCCACCCAGGTACTGGTACAGCGACAGGCCCGCCGACTCGGCGGCGGCGCGGGCAACGGCCAGCGACACGCCCAGGATGGCGTTGGCACCGAGCTTGGTCTTGTTGGGGGTACCGTCCGCGGCAATCAGCGCGGCATCGACAGCGCGCTGGTCGAAGGCATCGAGGCCCACGACGGTGTTAGCGCACTCGTTGTTGACGTGCTCGACGGCCTGCGAAACGCCCTTGCCCAGGTAGCGGCCCTTGTCGCCGTCGCGCAGCTCACATGCCTCAAAGGCGCCGGTCGAAGCGCCCGAAGGCACCATCGCGCGGCCGAAGCTGCCGTCCTCGAGCACGACCTCGACCTCGACGGTGGGGTTGCCGCGGCTGTCGAGCACCTCGCGACCGTAGACATCCAAAATATCGCTCATGTTGTCTCCCTCTCACTTGGAAACGTAGTGGATGCAAGCGACTGGCCGACTGTGCACCATCGGTGTGCCTCCGTAAGTTAGCCATGTCGCACTTTTTGCATTATGCCCTAAGTTAGCCAAGGGATACATATGAATTGGAGAAATCATTCTTTGGGGCGCTTGTTTTTGCACCGAGCATTCATCTCTAGAGGTCGCCCCATTACAGTCTGAAATAGGCCATCGATAAATTTCGATGGCGAGCATTCGGCGCATTGCCTACGATACGGGCAAGCCCCGAGGGGCCGCCGATCGGGCGCCTCCGGATGGCCGTCTGCCCCTGCCCCGTAGAGGGCCCGGGGGGTGTTGCCACCGGGGGCGCTCGCCGCTCCGGACGACTGATAGGAAACTGCCGGGCGCAAGCGCCACGGCCAGGTAATGTGGGTGTCGCGGGGAGGGGTTCCGATCGGCCTACCGATTGGAGGATACCACCGTGGCACCAATTAGAATGCCGGAAGCCGTCATCGGGCTCGATGTCGGGAAATCGTCCCACTGGGCATGCGTCGCGACTCGAGATGGCGAGGTGCTGTTGAGCACCCCCGTCGCGAACAGGGAGGACGACCTGGACTCGCTGTTCGGCCGCTTCCCCGATGCGCTCGTGGTCGTCGACCAGTCGCGCAACATA
>UQTN01000100.1 GCA_900543945.1 uncultured Collinsella sp.
TAGGACCGGCAGTGATGACGATGCGCTTGCCCGCCAGGTCTTGCGGCACGGGATTGAGCACCTCGCAGATGGCTTCGACGATGTCCTCGGGCTCGCTCATGCGCCCCGTGTCCACGTCGCCGCAAGCAAGGTAGCCACTACCGGGCCCAACCACGTGCACCCCGCGGTCGCGCAGCGTGGCCATATTGGCCTGGGTTGCCGGCGCCTTCCACATGCCATTGTTCATGGCCGGCGCGATCACAATGGGTCGCGGCGTGGCGAGTAGCGTCGTAGAAATCAGGTCATCGGCAATGCCGTTGGCCATCTTGGCGATGATATTGGCCGTCGCGGGCGCCACGACCACCAGATCGGGCTCCTGCGCCAGCGAAATGTGGTGGATGGGGTCGGAAGGATCGTCGAATAGCCCAACCGCGACCGGCTCGTTGGTGAGCGCGCGGAAGGTAAGCGGCCCCACAAACTCCGTGGCATGCTCGCTCATAACGACTTTGACACGTGCGCCGCGCTTTTGCAGCAGGCGCACGATATTGCACGACTTATAGGCGGCGATCCCGCCGGTAATGCCCAGCAGGATCGTTTTTCCCTCAAGTTGCATTGAATTGTTGGATGCCGCCGTCATCGCTAGGCTTCCTTACTCGGGAGCACCAGGAGGCGGTGGCAGTACGGACAGTGCGTAATCTCGCTACCGTCGTGGTTGAGGTCGCTCATGGACGATGCCTGCAGCGCGGTGTGGCAGACCGTGGGGATGTTGCCCTGGATGGTCTCGACGGCCAAGCCGCGGAACTGCTTGAGCAGACGCTCGTAGTCGCTGAGCACGTCGGTGGGCAGCGTAGCGGCCAGCGCGGTGCGCTCCTTGGTGGCGGCATCGATCTGGGCCTGGAGGTCGGCTGCCTTGGCGCGGGCGGCCTTGGTGTCGGCCTTCACGCCCTCCTCGAACTTGGCGATGATTGCCTGTGCGCGAGCCTCGCGGTCGAGCGCCTCCTTGTGGGCGACTACGACGTCCTTGCGGGTGTGCTCGATCTTGTCCAGGCGCTTGGCCAGGGTGGCGAGCTCGTTCTCCAGGTCCTGAACCTCGCGATAGTCAGAGCCGCCGACGTGGCGCTTCTTAGCGGCCTCAATGGCGTTATTGGTCTGGATCTCGGTGGTGTTGAGATCGTCGAGCTCAATATCCAGGTCCTTGCGCTGAGCGTAGAGCTTGGTCATTTCAGCCTTGAGCTTTACATAGGTCTTGCGCTTGGAAGCGAGCTCCTTGAGCTCCGGCATATTGGCAAGTTCGCTCTTGTTGCGGGCGAGCTCCAAATCGATCTGTTGCAGCTTGAGTAGCGTAGCGCCGGCGCTCATAAGTTCTCTCCTTTTGTCACAGTCCACCATTGGCAAGGGTTCAGTATTTTAATCGCATGACGGGGGTCGACCCCGGCGTCAACTGCAGAGTTCATCAATATATCAACGAACGGCTCCTCGGAGCGGTCGTGGCCGAGCAAGATCACCGACAGCCCGCGCAAGGCAAGGTCTTGCGCCACGTGGTAGCCCGCCTCGCCCGTCACGACAACATCTGCGCCCGCGGCGATGGCGAGCTCTCCGAAGTCGCCCAGGGAGCCGCCCAAAATGGCGACGGTGCGGCACGGGCGATCAGCTTTGCCCCACACACGCGGGTCGCTGCCAAAGGCCGTGGCAGCACGGGTGGCAAGATCGCGCAGCGTGCACGGGTCGTTGAGCGTTGCAAGTGCGCCCAGGCCGGTGGCCTCGGGGTCGTCCACGTGCTCCAGTGAGCTCACGGGTGCGGCACCCAGCAGCTTGCTCAGGCAGACACGGGCTTCGTGCGAGCGGTCCAGGTTGGTGTGGAGCGAGATAATGCTCACCCCGCAGCGGGCAGCCTCGTAGAGGGCCGCACTGCACTGGGGTCGTGTGGCATCCGCCGGACAAAAGGCCTCGGGTGCCTTGATGTATATGGGATGATGCGTCAGCAGCACGTTGGCGCCGGCCTCCTGGGCGCGGTGCACATTGGCTTCGGTCGCATCGAGTGCGCAGGCAACACCGGTAATCTCCGCGGCAGGGTCGCCGACGGAGAGTCCTACATGGTCCCAACTCTCGGCATCGGTCTTGGGATAGCGCGCCAGCAGCGCGCGCTCAAGCTCGGCCACGATCATGCGGCGCCTACGATCGAGAGCAGCGCACTTGCAAACTCGTCCAGATCGCTCGGATTCACGCGGTCATCGAACGAGATGCGCAGTGCGCCCAGAGCCTGCTCGCGACCGATGCCCATCGCGCTCAAAACGTGGCTGGGGTCCATGCTGCCGCTCGAGCACGCCGAGCCGGCCGAAACCTCAAAGCCGGCGGCATCGAGCTTGACGATGAGCTCCTCGGAATCCATGCCGTCAACGTAGATCGACACCATGCCCGGCAGGCGATCGGCCTGTGTGTAGTCGCCCATGGTGGCATGAATACGCGGATGAGCCGTAAGCGTGGCGTAGAGCTTGTCGGAAAGGGCTTGCAGCGTCGCGCGCTCCCGGTCCACATTCGGCAGCAACACGGAGGCGGCAGCGGCAAAGGCCAGCTGCGTGCGCAGGTCCTGCGTGCCGGCACGACGACCGCCCTCCTGTCCGCCGCCAAAGATGCGCGGGCGCAGCGGCGTGCGGTTCTTAAGGTAGAGCGCGCCGGATGCCACGGGGCCACCGATCTTGTGCGCGGCAACGGTCATGGCGTCAACTCCCAGCTCGGTGACATCGAGCGGAATATGCAGATACCCCTGGATGGCATCGGTGTGGAACAGGGCGCCAACGGTATGCGCGGCCGCGGCAAGCTCGCGGATGGGCTGCACAACGCCGGTCTCGTTGTTGGCAACCATGATGCTCACGAGCGCCACGTCGTCGCCTAGCAGCTCGACAAGCGTGGCAGGCTCAATGTAGCCCAAGCGGCAGGGCTGCACCAGGTCGACGGTAAAGCCGGCGGCACGCAGCAGCGGCAGGTTGTCCAGAATCGAATCGTGCTCGATGGCCGAAACGATGACACGACCACGCTTGCGATCGCGCTGACGAGCGCCCTCGGCAAGACCGAGCAGCGCCAGCTGGTTGGCTTCGGTGCCGCCGTTGGTCAGTACAATCTCGGACGGGCGGACGCGCGCGCCAAAGCTGCGGGCGATCTCGCGACGTGCAACCTCCAGACGCGCGGCAGCCTTGCGGCCGAGCGAATGCAGCGAGTTGGGGTTGACGCCGGCAAGCTCGCTGTCGTCGTACTCGCGCTGCGCAAGGAGCGCCTCGGCGCGCATGGGCGTCGAGGCGGCATAGTCAAGATTCACGGGTATGCGGTTTTGACCTGCGGTCATAAGGGTTTATGCCTCCTGTGCGGCCTCATTGCCCAGCTTCTGCAGCAGCGCAACCTCGGCAGCGGGATCTTCGGACTTAAATACGGCGGAGCCGGCCACGAGCACGTTGGCGCCAGCTTTGACGACCTCGGCGATGTTCTTGGAAGAAATACCGCCGTCGACCTCGATGAGGGGTGAAACGCCGTGACGCTCGCACATGGCCTTGAGCTCGTGCAGTTTGGCAATTGTACCGGGAATAAAGCTCTGGCCGCCAAAGCCGGGGTTCACGCTCATGAGCAGCACCATATCGACGACGTCGATGATGCTCTCGAGCACGCACACGGGGGTGGCGGGGTTGAGCACCACGCCGGCTTTAACGCCGCGCTGCTGCAGATGGGTGAGCGTGCGGTGCAGGTGCGTGGAGGCCTCGTAGTGTACGGTGATCATGTCGGCACCAGCGTCGGCGTACCAATCGACCGTCTCGTCGGGGTTCGACACCATCAGGTGCGCGTCGACCGGTACATCGGTGGAACGCTTGACGGCCTTAAGGATGTCAACGCCAAAGGTGAGGTTGCCGGTAAAGTGACCGTCCATAACGTCGAAGTGCACGTAGTCGGCGCCGGCGATCTTGTCGAGCTCGCCCTTGAGGTTGGCCATGTCGGCCGAAAGGACGGACGGAGCGATTTTGATGGAACCCATGGTAGAAGCCTTTCTGCGCTAGTCGGTGAGTCCGTAGAACTCTTGAGAAGGGACGCGATCGGTAAGAATCTCGAGCGCCCTATCCAAAGTAACACCGTTGTAGAGCGTTTGCTCCACGGCAAAGGTGAGCGGAATGTCTACGCCCAGTGAACGGGCGAGCTCGCTGACGCTGCGGGCCGCGACGGCGCCCTCGACCACCATATGCGTGCGCGCCTGGTACTCGTCGAGCGACACGCCGTGGGCAAACTCGTAGCCAAAGGTGCGGTTGCGCGAATGCTCGGAGGTGCAGGTGGCAATGAGGTCACCCATGCCGGCAAGACCCATGCAGGTCATGGCTTGACCGCCGCGGGCGTGCACCAGACGGCTGATCTCGGCCAGGCCGCGCGTCATGATAAGGGCAAGCGTGTTGTCGCCCGCACCAGAACCGGCGGAAATGCCGCACACGATGGCGATGACGTTTTTCATGGCGCCGCAAACCTCGACGCCGGTCATGTCCTGCGACAGGTAGATGCGGAAGGCCGTGGATAGGAGCAGGTCCTTAAAGGTCTCCCCTACCTGCGGATCTTTGCTGGCGATGACGGCGGCAGAAAGCCCGCCGCGGCAGATCTCCTCGGCATGGTTGGGGCCCGAGAGCGCCGCGACACGCGACTCGTTGCCGATCTCACTGGCGATGACCTCGCTCATGAGCAGGCCGGATTCGGGCTCAATACCCTTGGTGAGGCAGAGTGCCGGGGTGTCGGCGGCGATGAAGGGTGCTGCCTGATGGCATACGCTGCGCAGGTGCGTGGAGGGCACGGCAAAGATGATGGCCTCGGCGCCGTCAAGCGCCTGCGACAGGTCCGTGGCGGCGACAACGTTGCCGGGCAGCTCGTAGTCCACCAGATACCGGGGATTGCGATGCTCGGCATTGATGCCGGCGGCCGTCTGCTCACTATGGGCCCACATGGTCACGCGCTCGGCTCGCGCGGCGGCAAGGCCGGCGACGGCAGTTCCCCAGGAGCCAGAGCCAATCAGCGCAACATTCATGACTCTCTCCTACTTATCGTCGGGCTCGGTGACGCGCTTGGTAAACGAGAGCTTGGACTCCTTACCCGTCATGAGCTTTTTGATGTTCGCGCGATGGGCCCACACTACGGTGATGCCGATCATCGCCATGCAAAACTTGAGACCTAGGCTGCTGTACGGAAAGACCGTACAAGCGGCGATGGGAAGACCGACGGCGGCGGCAAGCGAGCCCACCGACACGTACTTGGTAATGGCGACGGCTACGATAAACATGCCCAGCAGCGACAGGCCAATGGGCCAGTACCAGGCAAGGATAACGCCCAGACCGACCGCGATGCCCTTGCCGCCGTGGAAGTTGAGGTACGGCGAGAAGATATGGCCCCACACCGCTGCCAGGCAAATGACGCCGAGCATCCAATCGCCGGGGGCTCCGGGCGCCATGATGCTTACGGGGAAGCCATAGCCCACGCCCGCGATGAGCGGACGGGCGATAAGGACACAGATGGCGCCCTTAAGGCAGTCGAGCAGCAGGGTGAGCGCGGCCACCTTGGGGCCGGCCACGCGCAGGGCGTTGGTGGTGCCGATGTTGCCGGAGCCCGCCTTGCGGATGTCCGTGTGGTTGAACACGCGGCCCAGGATCAGGCCAAACGGAATCGCTCCGATAAAGAACGAGACCACGGCGCAGATGGCGGTCAGCAGAATCGGATTAAGCATCCTTTTGCTCCTTCTTCCTAAAGAAGAGTCGAATGGGCGTTCCGGCAAAATCGAAGGTCGAGCGCATGCGGTTCTCCACGTAGCGCTGGTAGGTGTC
Organism: uncultured Collinsella sp.; assembly: GCA_900543945.1. Classification (GTDB taxonomy): domain Bacteria; phylum Actinomycetota; class Coriobacteriia; order Coriobacteriales; family Coriobacteriaceae; genus Collinsella. The sequence continues at coordinate 5,814 of UQTN01000100.1, forward strand.
ATTGACCAGGTCGCTGTGGTTGACGAAGAACGTGAACGTCGGCGGGTTGACGCCCGTCTGGGTCACGTAGTGCATGCGCAGGCGGCGCTTGCCGTCCACTACGGTGTGGCCAAACTCGCGCAGATCGGTAAGGAACGTGTTGAGACGCGAGGTGCTGATCTTTTGCGAACGCGTCTTCTCGGCGGCATCGACCATCGTCCAGATCTTCTCGACGCTGCGGCCGGTCAGGGCCGAGATGCGCAGATACTGGGCCCAGGGAGCCATGACGCCCAGACGGCGGTCGACGGTCTCCATGCAGGCCTCGCGCTTGCGGTCGTCGTCGAGCAGGTCCCACTTGTTGAGCAGCACCACGATGGCGCAGCCGCGCTCGATGGCCAAGCCCATGACCTTCTGGTCCTGCTCGGTGACGCCCACGGAGGCGTCGACGACGAGCAGTGCCACGTCGGCGCGGTCGATGGCGCGCAGGCCGCGGACCATGGAGTAGTACTCGATATTCTCATACACGGTGCTCTTCTTGCGAATGCCTGCGGTGTCGACCATGCGGTAGTGCTTGCCGTCGCGCTCGACGACGGTGTCGATGGCATCGCGCGTGGTGCCGGCGATGTTGGACACGATGGAACGGTCGGCGCCCAGGATGCGGTTGAACAGCGAGGACTTACCGGCGTTGGGTCGGCCGATGATGGCCACATTCAGCGCGTCGGGGAACTCGTCGGCGACCTCGTCCTCTTCCTCCGGCAGCAGCGCCACGATGTCGTCGAGCAGATCGCCCGTGCCGTGGCCGTGCAGGGCCGAGAGCGGCGTGGGTTCGCCGATGCCGAGGGAATAGAACTCCCAGATGCTGTCGTTTTCGCGATCGGGGTTGTCGAGCTTGTTCACCAGCAGAAAGACCGGCTTGTCGCAGCGCTTGAGCATGCGGGCGACCGACTCGTCCTCCTCGGTGACACCGGTGCGGCCGTCGACCACAAACAGGATGACGGCGGCTTCCTCGGCGGCGGCGAGGGCCTGGTCCCGGATGGACGTGGCAAAGACGTCATCGCTCTTGAGCGGCTCGATGCCGCCCGTGTCGACGATGGTGAACTCGCGACCGTTCCAATCGGCCGTGTGATACGAGCGGTCTCGCGTGACGCCGCGGGACTCATGGACGATGGCGTCCGAGGTCTGGGCCAGGCGGTTAACGAGCGTGGACTTGCCCACGTTGGGGCGTCCGACGACGGCGACGATAGGTTTCATCTGCTCTCCTTTAATGGGTAGGGTCAGCGGGAATAGCTGAATTGGCGGGCGTTATGCCAAGGATGTGCTCTAGGGTATCGAGCAGCTCATGCGGCATGGTCGATACCACATGAACCTCAGCGCCGCGACCGGTAAGGCTTGCGAGTAATTCGTCACGATGATACTCGTCAAGGGTCATACCGTCGGCGTTGAACATGAGCTTAGGCACAAAGAGCATAAC
>UQTN01000101.1 GCA_900543945.1 uncultured Collinsella sp.
CAAGCTCGGCGTCGATGCGCGCATGCTCACCGGCGACAACCGCGTGACGGCCGAGGCCATCGCCCGCCGCGTGGGACTGAGCAGCGAGCAGGTCATCGCCGACGTCCTCCCCGCCGACAAGGAACGCCACGTGCGCGAACTGCAGGATGCGGGCGGCAAGGTCGCCATGGTGGGCGACGGCATCAACGACTCCCCCGCCCTGGCGCGCGCCGACGTGGGCCTTGCTATCGGCACCGGCGCCGACATCGCCAAAGAAGGGGCAGATGTGGTGCTCATGCGCAGCGACCTCATGGATGTTGCGCGCGCCATCGAGCTTTCGCGCGCCACGATCCGCAACATCAAGCAGGACCTGTTCTGGGCGCTGTTCTACAACGGCATCGGCATTCCGCTGGCGGCAGGCGTGTTCTTCCCCCTCACCGGTTGGCAGCTCTCGCCGATGTTCGGCGCCGCGGCCATGAGCCTGTCGAGCGTATGCGTCGTAAGCAATGCGCTGCGCCTACGAACCTTTAAGCCTAAAGTGGCAAAATAGGTTCACCCTTAAGTCCATTTAGAACGGGTTTTCCAGGTGCCCGAGATTGACCTGAAAGAGGAGCGACGCGTACTTTGGTACGCGAGCGACGGCTTGAAGGCCAAGGTCGGGTGCCTGGGAAAGCCGACACAACAGAGAGGAATACCGATGCGATACACAATCAAGACTTCCGGCCTCATGTGCGGCCACTGCGACGCCACCGTCGAGACGGCGTTGCTCAACGTTGCCGGCGTGACCGACGCCGACGCCGATCACGAGACCCAGACCGTCCAGGTTGAGTGCGCCGACACCGTGACCGCCGAGCAGCTCGCTGCCGCCGTCGAGGGCGCCGGCGAGAAGTTCCACGCCCTGTCCGTGACCGCCGCGTAGCAGCTACCAGAAGCATTCGACCCCATCGACCAGAAACGAGGACCCGCCATGATGGCAGACCACAAATCGGTGACCCGCATGCTCAAGACGGCACGCGGCCAGATCGACGGCATCTTGCGGATGGTCGATGAGGACCGCTACTGCGTCGATATTTCCACGCAGCTCATGGCAACGCAGGCGCTCATTGCGCGCATCAACGCCGACGTGCTCAAGGCGCATATCGAGGGCTGCGTGACTTCGGCAATCGAATCGGGCGACGAAGACCTCAAGGCCGCCAAGCTCGCCGAGATCGAACGCGTCGTCGACAAGCTCTCCAAGTAATTGGGGCATTGGGGACGGACTGCTTTGCACCTTCTTGGTGCATCGGGGACAGGTATGTTTGCACCACCTTGGTGCAGATTGACCTGTCCCCCTTGCTCTAAATCGGGTATAAAGGCGTGCAGCATATCGAACGAAAGGCAATTTGCATGAATGACTTTATTAAGGGCCGCAATGGCGCCGATGAGCTCACCATCGTTATGGGCTTTGTCGGCATCGTCATCGCGATGATCGGATCGATAGCCCATATCCAGTGGCTCAGCTGGATTGCCATCGCCGTAATCGTGATTGGCGTGCTGCGCGGCCTGTCCAAAAACATCGATGCACGTCGCAAGGAAAACGCGGCCTTTGTCGCCGCGACCGCTAACGTCCCCGGCCTGGGCAAGTTCGTAGCGAGCTTGGGTAGCGGCACCGCGGCTGCCAACGCCTCGCGCACGGCCGGTACCAGCAAGGAAGACTTTGAGCGTGCCAAGCGCACGGCCAAGAAGATGTGGAAGGGTCGCAAGACCACAGCATACCTCAAGTGCCCCAACTGCGGCCAGATGCTCTCCGTCCCCAAGGGCAAAGGCAAGATCCGCGTCACCTGCCCCAAGTGCCACGCCAAGATGGAAACCCGCTCCTAGCGCCCGCACGCGGGACAAATTAATCAGGTTTGTTTGTCCCAAATCTTAAGTATTTGTTCGATAAAAAAGCCGAGGCCTCGTGTTGAGACCTCGGCTTTTTGCATGCGGCAACGGAGCTGCCCCTTTGTCACATCTACGCCACACTGTCGCGGGCCAGCTCCTCAGCCAGCGCTTCGGCAGGCATGGCCATAATCGCGTCGAGCTCGGCGTCCACCTCGGGAATACGCTTCACCTTGAGCTTGCGTACCAGATCACCGCGACACATCACATGCGTCGGCTCACGCAGAGCGCACAGGTCATCGAGCGGATTCTTGCGCGTCACCAGGATATCGGCGGCCTTGCCGCACTCGATTGTGCCGGTCTCGCCGCCCAGCCCCAGCAGCTCGGCATTGACTTGCGTAGCCGTATGCAGCGCGAAGGCGTTGCTCACACCGACATACTTGGCGAAATAGGCAACCTCACGCCACATGTCGTACTGCGTCACGAACGGGCAGCTTGAGTCCGTGCCCAGGCCCACCTTAATGCCAGCTTCCAGTGCGGCACGGGCGCTCTCGATGATGCCCGAGCACACGATGTCGCCGTTCTTCTTTTGTGTATCGGTCGAATGGTTCTTCTCCGAATCGAGCAATACAAACGGCAGCGCCGGGCTGATCGTGCAGGTAACGCTGGGCGCACGTCCCTCGAGCTGCGTGCCCGCGGCGCCACGGTACAGCTCCAGAATCTCGGGCGTCATCGGGGCACCGTGCTCGATCGTGTCGACCCCGGCCTCAAGCGCGGCCTTCACGCCCTCGGTGCTCTCGACATGAGCCATAACCGGCAGGCCCACCTCGTGCGCCGCCTTGCACGCCGCCGCGGCAACCTCCACCGGCATACGCAGCACGCCCGGCTCGCCCACCTCGGTCGCATCGAACACACCGCCCGTTACGAACAGCTTAATGACGTCGGCGCCGCGCGCATACAGGTCTCGCACCTGCTCGGCTGCCTCAACGGGGCTGTTGGCCACCTGGGCGAACAAGCCCGCGCCATGGCCGCCCGGCACCGTGACGCCCGTTCCCGGCGCTACCAGGCGCGGACCCTGATACTTGCCGGCGTCGATAGCGTCGCGCACGGCAATGTCGGCAAACAACGGGTCGCCCGCGCCGCGCACCGTGGTCACGCCGCTTGCCAGCTGCTGCTGGGCACTGCCCTTGAGGATGCGGCGAACGATGGCACGGCCCACGGGATTATCGAGTTTCTTCATCAGCGCTCCCGCATCGCCGGCCGAGACAGGCTTGCCCGAGCCGCACAGGTGCACGTGCATATTGATGAGACCGGGCATGAGATACGCACCACCCAGGTCGATAACCTCGGCACCCGCGGGCGCCTGCGCCACAGCACTCGGCCCCATCCAGGTGATGACGCCGCGCTCAACAGTCACGGCCATATCGGGTTGTGGCTCCATATGCTCCGAACCATCCAGAATGGTCGCATTGATAAACAATGTGGAACGATCGGCAGATGCCATATCGAGCTCCTCCCTCTCAGAAAACTTCAACATTTGTCCATTATTACCTAGCGCGGCGGAATTGCTGCGGACATATCGGTTAACGGAGCAAGAAGGAGATGCGGGGAACGAAATGCGTTGCAGTCCCACCCCAGCGACATCAGGAAAATGTCTAGATCTGTAACAGGTAGACCGGGTTTTAGCAGCCAGATGTTACAGATCGAGATCTTTCGGCACCGCGTCCAACCTTTGTCTCGATCTGTAACAGTTAGAGCGGTTTTTGGCCGTTAGATGTTACAGATTAAGATATTCTCCAGCCCTGTCGTCAAACATCTAAATCTGTAACAAGTAGACAGGTTTTCGGCCTCGAGATGTTACAGATTGAGATCTTTTAGCGGCAGCCAACCTTCTGTCTCGATCTGTAACAGCTACGAGGCCAAACGGCCCCTTGTTGTTACAGATCGAGACAAACTCGGCAGAAACAACCACATTCGCGTCAGTTGCACCCCTTAGCACCCATACCACTGACGCTTCCATCCCTCAGCCAAATCGGCCCGCTGCGAAATACCCGCCAGCCTCATCTTTTCAGCCAGCTTCCCTGGGTTCTTGAGCTCATCAAACGTAAACCTCAGCACCTTATGTCCGAGCATCGTCAGATGAGACTCTCGCTGACGTTCTGCCACGAATGGGTCGACCGACTCCCGACCCTCGTCGTTCTGTAAGGCATACTTTCCCTTTCCATCGAGCTCGCCAATCACGCACGTCCCGTCCTCGAGCCTCCAGAAATAATCAACGCGAAACACTTGGCTCGAATCAAGCGGGTCACGAAACTCCACCTGCAACTCTGGCACCGGAAAACCGTATGCAATAAAGAACGCCCGGAACCGAGACTCGCCACCGTTTTCGGACAGCCCGTCCGCATGCGACGCAATCACCTGAGCTCTGCGATACCCGCGTCTGCCCTCGCAATCGGCCTGGAGCCGTTCGCAGAGGTCGTCGCGCGATATGCCCTTCGCCCGCAGCGCAGAATCGGCGATCGCCAGACCATACGAAAACGGCGCACGCAGCAGACAATCCTTCACCGTGCGCCAAAACGACGTCACCCGCACGCCATCAACACGCTCGAGCGTGCCCGCCATCTGCGGACGCAACAACCTGCAGCCGCTGCTCAACGTCACCGAGCAACCTGTCTTAACAAGATATCGTGGCCCAAGCAGATCATTCGGCACCTCCAAACCCCACAAAAGTGCCGCGTCATAACCCCAAAACGCCCAATCGGGATGAAACTCTGCAAGCCCTTTGATGGTACGCAGCGCTCGCTCCGCCGGTGTCAACGTATCCCAATCATGTTGAAAACAGAACAGATACGACTCGGGCTCCGCGATATCGTCGGTTCCGACATGGCGTCGCAGCCACATGAGCTCGGCATTGTCATGCGTTGCGAGCAGTGCACCTTGCTCGGTCGCCTCCGTGAGCCGCGCGAGCATCCTGCTCCGCGCCAACGTGTTGCGAGTCGTATGCTTGTGTTTGAAAACGGTATTAGACACTTCCATCACCACATCGGACAACTGGACCATCGTCACCGTTGCCGCCGCCGACAAACGTCTCGATCTGTAACAGGAAGACCAACTTTTGGCCGCTAGATGTTACAGATTGAGACATCCCCCCCAACCAGGTGCCAAACGTCTTGACCTGTAACAGGTAGACGTTCTCCAGGTCCCTAAACGTTACAGATCGAGACATAAAGACAGAGGGCAAGGCAGGCGACAACTACCCATCCCCTACTCCCACTCCTGTTCGTAGATGTTGAGGGACTTTACGTACCGCCCCTGGGCGCCCATGATGTCGCGGACCAGACGCAAGAAGAAGCTGATGCACGAGGTGTCAAAGCCGTCCTGCAGATCCTCGGGATGCACCGCACCCGGTCCGTCGACCGCCGTGTCGTTCAGGCGCGCGATGTCATACAGGTAGAGCTGTCCCGCCGTAAGCCAGGCATCGTCGACGCAGGCGAGGCGCACCGCAATCGCGCCGTCGTTCCAATGCTCCTTCTGCACGATATGCGGGTCGTAGACATCAAAGCGACGGTCGGTGCGCGTGTCCTTCAGCACGACCATGCCGGACGCAGGATTCTTGTCCAAAATGCCAAAGCGCGAGAAATACTGCGTGTCGCGTACCCGCTCGAGCCGCTTGAGCGAGGCAGGCGAAAGCGATGCCGGCGGCTCGTCAACATATAGCTCGAGCAGCGTTTTGCCATGGCGATAGGGGCGCTCGAAGAGCAGCCAATCGGTAAACGCCATGTTGTAGGCCATGATTTCGTTTTGAGAAGGTTCCTCGCAATAGCTGAGCCACGGGTCGACGATAATCTCGAACTGTTCGCGTGCCGGCTCCAGGAATTGAAACTTCCGCAGCATCCAAAAGTGAGCCATGTCGGCAATATCGTTGCCGACGGCTTCAGCCAGCTCTGCTCGGTCAAAAGCGTGGTCAGTCATGGCATCCTCCTCAAACTGATGGACCTCAATTTGAGCTTACGAGGAGGGTGGGCAGCCACGACCAGCGCGGGCAAAATAGGCCTCCGACTGCAAACCAGATGCTGACCAAACACTTGACGAAAAGCTTGACCGAAAATGTGCACCGCAACAAAACCGCAGGCAAACATAGACGGCCAACCCGCCCTTTTGAGCCAGATGCCTGCAGCCACCACAGAAACAACAGGTGACCACAGCCCAAGAAGTCGACAAATGAACATCCTTACGTCGACAAACGCGCAAACTGCTCGCAAATCCGCAAGGAGTGTCCCCGAATGCCGGCACAAAAGGAACGTCCCTAACTGTCGGCACTTAGGGACGTTCCTTTTGTGCCGGCAGTTAGGGACAGCCCTTGCCGATTCGATTGTTGAATATCTCCGTGACTACTTTACAGTTCCAGTGCCTCGGCGACTTCGGCTGCGCAGGCCAGGGCATCGGCCATGGCACTCACCACGAGCGAGCTGCCGTTGCGGGCATCACCCGCCACATACACCGGCGCGGCATCCGCGGCGACGCCCTCCGTGCGAGCCGCGAGATGTGAGCCCTCGGCAGCCATCACCGGCAGCGGACGACCAGCGGTGGCAACAGGCACGCTCACCGCATCGAACACACCGTACTCCGGACCCGTAAAGCCGCAGGCGATGAGCACCAGCTGCGCTGGCACCTCGTGCTCGGAGCCCGCGATGCGCTCGGGCTTTCCCGCCGACCAGTCCAGATCGACCACGCGCAGACCCGCAGCCGCACCCTTCTTGTCCAGCAGCACCTCGAGCGTATCCACGCCCCAGGCACGCATCTCGCCACCCATCGCAGCGATAGCCTCCTGCTGGCCGTAGTCGGTCTTCTTCACGTTGGGCCACTGCGGCCAGGGGTTGCTTGCCGCGCGCTTATCAGGCGCAGCCGGCAAAAACTCAAACTGGCGCACGCTGCGCGCGCCCTGACGCACCGCGGTACCCACGCAGTCGTTTCCAGTATCGCCACCGCCAATGACCACGACGTCCAGGCCGCGCGCGTTCACCGCGGGCTCGCCGCCATCGAGCACCGAGACGGTCGAAGCCGTCAGGTAGTCCACGGCGTACACCACGCCGGGCGCATCCACATTCGTAGCCGAAAGCCCACGCGGAGCACGAGCGCCGGCAGCCACCACGACGGCGTCAAAGTCGTCGAGCCTGGCGGTAACCTTGGGATCGCTCACGTCGGCACCAAGCTCAAACACAATGCCCAGCTCACGCATGAGCGCTACACGGCGCTCGACCACAGACTTCTCGAGCTTCATGTTGGGAATGCCGTACATGAGCAGGCCGCCCGGGCGGTCGTCGCGCTCAAACACCGTCACGCGGGCGCCGCGACGCGCGAGCTCCCATGCAGCCACCAGGCCAGCCGGGCCGGAACC
>UQTN01000102.1 GCA_900543945.1 uncultured Collinsella sp.
GCAAGGTTGACATTACGCAGATCACCTTCCCGTTTAAGCCGGGCGACTACGTGGTGCACGCAACGCATGGCATCGCGCTCTTTAGCGAGATCGCGCGCCAGGAAGTGGGCGGCAAGGAACGCGACTACTTTTTGCTGGAATATGCCGACGGCGACAAGCTCTACGTGCCGCTCGAGCAGGTCGACCGCATCACGCGCTATGTTGGCCCCGACGGCGACAAGCCGCGCCTGACCAGGCTCAACACCGCCGACTGGACACGTGCCACCAACAAGGCGCGCAAGAACGCCAAAAAGCTGGCGTTTGACCTGGTCGATTTGTATACGCGTCGCTCGTCGATTACCGGTATCGCCTGCCCGCCCGATACGCCCGAGCAGATCGAGATGGAGGAGAGCTTCCCCTACGACGAGACGCGCGACCAGCTGGAGGCTATCGCCGACATCAAGGCTGACATGGAGGCGCCCAAGCCCATGGACCGCCTGCTCTGCGGCGACGTGGGCTTCGGCAAGACCGAGGTCGCCCTGCGCGCGGCCTTTAAGTGCGTGGACTCCGGCCGCCAGGTCATGGTGCTCTGCCCCACGACCATTCTGGCCCAGCAGCACTACGAGACGTTCTTTGAACGCTTTGCCCCGTTTGGCCTTGAGGTCGAGGTTCTCAGCCGCTTCCGTACGCCGGCGCAGCAAAAGCGCGCACTCAAGGCGTTTGCCGAGGGCGCGATTGACGTGCTTATCGGCACGCACCGCCTGCTTTCGGCCGATGTGAACCCCAAGAACCTGGGCCTGGTGATCATCGACGAGGAGCAGCGTTTTGGCGTGCAGCACAAGGAGCAGCTCAAAAACCTGCGCGAGCAAATCGACGTGCTCACGCTCTCGGCAACGCCTATTCCGCGAACCATGCAGATGGCCACGAGCGGCGTGCGCGACATGAGCCTGATCACCACGCCGCCGACCGGGCGTCGTCCCGTCATTGTGCACGTGGGGGAGTACGACCCCGACGTGGTGAGTGCGGCGATTCGTCTGGAGGTGGGCCGCGGCGGACAGGTGTATTACGTGTCCAATCGCGTCAAGACTATCGACGACGCCGTGGCGCGCGTGCACGAGGCCGCGCCCGAGGCGCGCGTGGGCGTGGCGCACGGCAAGATGAGCCCGCGCGAGGTCGAGGACGTGATGATCGAGTTCGCGACCAAAAAGATCGACGTGCTCATCGCCACGACCATCGTGGAGAGCGGCATCGACAACGCGACCGCCAACACACTGATCATCGAAGACTCGCAGCGTCTGGGTCTGGCACAGCTTTACCAGCTTAAGGGCCGCGTGGGCCGCTCGGCCACGCAGGCATACGCGTACTTTATGTTCCCCGGCGAGCTGCCACTTACCGAGGAGGCAACGGCACGCCTGACTGCACTTTCCGAGTTCCAGGACCTGGGCAGCGGCATGCGCATCGCCATGCGCGACCTGGAGATCCGCGGCGCCGGCTCGCTTATGGGCGCCGAGCAGCACGGCAACCTGTCGAGCGTGGGCTTTGACCTGTTTACGCAGATGCTGGGCCAGGCCGTGGCAGAGGCACGCGGTGACGACGATGCCGGCGTGGAGGCGACGAGCGTGGGCATTAACCTGCCGGCCGACTACTTCTTGTCCGAGGAGTACCTGCCGGCGGTGGATCAGCGCGTGCTCGTGTACCGTAAGCTCGCAGCGGCCGAGGACCTGGAGAGCATCGATGAGGTGCAGGAAGAGACCGAGGCCGCGCATGGCGAGCTGCCGTTGGCGGGACTCAACCTGTTCAACCGCGCGCGCATCCGTATTCGCGGCGAGCGCCTGGGGCTCGAGAGCGTCACGCTCAGCGGTGGGCGTATCACGTTTTTGGGCGTCGACGTGCCCAAGAAGGTGGCCTTTGAACTAAAGACCCGCTATGGCGCGGTGAACTTTCCCAAGAGCCGCAAGCTGTCGGTGCCCTACAAGGCGGGCGCCGGTGTGGGCAGCGGCCTGGGCCGCGGTCTCGACGCCAACGACGAGGCCGGTCCCGTGGCAGCAGCCCTCATGCTGCTGCAGCAGCTGGGTGCCAGCGATGATGAATAACAGGTAGGTGGCTTGGCGGGACAAGGATTCTTTGCCCCGCCACGTTGCAGGTTGAAAACTTCGCCCGATGGAAAGGAAAGCATGTTCGGGTACATCTACAAGAAAGACGCCGCCGCTATCGCGGTCGTTCTGTGCCTTTGTCTGGGCGTGGGCAGCTTCTTCGATTACCAGATCTCGAGCGCGCTGTTCAACATCGCCAGCATGTACGGCCGCTTTATCGAGGCCGCCGGCGAGCTGCCGTTTGAGCTGACGGCGAGCGTCGCAGGCGTTATGCTCGTACGCGCGGTGCGTCCCGACTCCAGGGGGAGCAAATGGCTCGCCGTGCTGGGCGTTCTGGTCAACGTGGGCCTGGTCGGCTACGAGATCGTTTCGTCCCTGCGGGTTGGCGGCAAACTCATCGTGGTTCAGTTGGTGCTGACGTTTGTGCTGGTCATCGCGGCCAACCTCATCGCCTATCGCCTTACGCGCACGACCGAGACCGACGATCTCACGCGCTGGGCGTTGATGGTGCTTGCCGTGTGGGTCGCTCAGGCCATTATCCTCAACGTGATCGTCAAGCCGCTGTGGTCGCGCCCGCGCATGCGCGTGATCGAGGTCACGCCGGGGCTCAATTTTCAGCCGTGGTGGGTGATCGGCAACCCCGACAAGTGGGCCTATATCGCCGCCGGCGTGATCAAGGACGGCTTTAAGTCGTTTGCGAGCGGACACACGGCGCACGCGGCGATCGGCCTTATGCTCGCCGGGCTTCCCGCGGCGGCCTTTAAGGAAAAGCCGTCGCGCCGCCGCGTGGTCTTTTGGGTCGCCGCTGTGGTTGCAGCGCTCGTCGCCTTTGGTCGCATCGTGATCGGCGCACACTTTTTGAGTGACGTGAGCTGCGGCTTTGCCTTGGTGCTGGCGCTCGAGTGCCTTGCCGCGCGCATTGCCTATCCGGGCGGCGTACAATAGCCCCATCTGAATCATCGGGCTCGTGCCCGGCTAGAGAGGATTACCATGCTCGCGTTCAACAATGACTATTCTCACGGCGCACATCCGGCAGTGCTGCAGGCGCTCGTCGACACTAATATGGAGCCGCAGCCCGGCTACGGCACCGATGCACACACCGAGCGTGCCAAGCGGCTCATCCGTGAGGCCTGTCAGGCTCCCGATGCCGACGTATTTTTCCTGGTGGGCGGCACACAGGCCAACGCGACGGTGATTGACATGCTGCTTGCGCCCTACGAGGGCGTCGTTGCAGCCGAGACCGGCCACGTTGCCTGCCACGAGGCGGGTGCCATCGAGTTTGGCGGCCACAAGGTGCTTACCATTCCCGGCTACGAGGGCAAGATGCATGCCGAGGATCTCGACAGCTATATCCAGGTGTTTTACGAAAACGAGAGCTACGAGCACACGGTGTTCCCAGGTGCCGTGTACGTGAGCCTATCGACCGAGTACGGCACGCTGTACTCCGCCGCCGAGCTTGCGGCGATTCATGCGGTGTGCCAGAAGCGCCAGATTCCGCTGTTTGTGGATGGCGCCCGTCTGGCCTATGCGCTGGCGGCCGATGAGTGCGACATTACCCTGCCCGAGCTGGCGCAGCTGTGCGACGTGTTCTACATTGGCGGCACCAAGTGCGGCGCGCTTTGCGGCGAGGCCGTGGTGTTTTGCGGCATGCACGCTCCGGCACACCCCATTCCGCGCATTAAGCAGCACGGAGCGCTGCTGGCCAAGGGCCGTCTGACGGGCGTTCAGTTTGAGGCGCTCTTTACCGACGGCCTGTATTTTGAGATTGGCCGCCAGGCGATTGAGACGGCGCAGGCGCTTCGTCGCGTGCTGCATGAGCGCGGCTACCAGTTCTTCTTGGAGACGCCCACCAACCAGCAGTTTGTGATTTTGCCCAACGAGGACATGGCCCGCATTCGCGAGCATGCTTCGATCGAGTACTGGGAAAAGTACGACGAGACCCACACCGTGGTGCGCTTTTGCACCAGCTGGGCCACGACACAGGAGGACATCGACGCGCTGGCGGCTGTCCTGTAGGTTGATGTAATGACGAGGGGCCGCCTTGCGCCTGGGTTTGGCGCAAGGCGGCCTTTGCTTTTGAGAGGGGCTGTATGGCCAAGATGTCCGAGCCGACGATTCGCCTGGCGACACCCGATGATGCGCCGGCATTGCTTGCCATCTATGAGCCGTATGTGCGCCAGACGGCGATTACCTGCGAATACGAGGTGCCGAGCGTTGAGGAGTTCGCCGGGCGCATCGAGCGCACGCTCAAGCGCTATCCGTATCTGGTGATGGAGCTGGACGGGCGTCCGGTAGGTTATGCCTATGTGAGTCCGCTCAACAGCCGCGAGGCCTATGACTGGTCGGTTGAGACCTCGATCTACCTGGCGCGCGATGTGCGCCACGGCGGGCTGGGCCGCAAGCTGCACGATGCGCTCAAGCAATGCCTGGTCGCGATGGGCATCACCAACATGTGCGCGCTCATTGCCGTGCCGCACGACAATGACGACGAGTATCTGACGCACAACAGTCAGGATTTCCATGCCCATATGGGCTACCGTTTGGTGGGCGCCTTCGATCGCTGCGCCCAAAAGTTCGGCCGCTGGTACGACATGTGCTGGATGGAGCTGGTCCTAGCCGAGCGCACACCCAACCAACCCAAGCCGACCTGGTTCCCCGACCTCCCCAAACCTGCCATTTAGGGACAGGTTTATTTTGGCAGGTTTTTGGCTGTCTTGTGGTATCAAATCGCCGCAAGTAGCGTGGCGTTTGTACGCTATTTTGACCTGGATTGTCCCCTCGGGACGCCTTGCGGGCTAAGTGAGTAGGCTTTTTTGGCGCAGGCCGAGCACAAAGCGTATCTGCCTTAGTAAAACCGCAGGTCACGGAGATGGCTGTTTTGAATGTGCTCGGCAGGTCGCGAAAAGTCTACTCGCTTAGATTTACGGTGCTGGATATTTTGGGCAGGAACAGTTGAGCTTGGGCGGCGAGTGTTGCCAGGCGATGTTGGCATTTGCGCCATGCCGGCTTGAGATTTAATAAAAACCGCAGGTAAAACGTTTATTAGGTACATTTTGCCTCGTTTGGTGCGCTAGCCGATGGGCTCGGTGTATTTGGCGCGGTCGGTGCGTTGGATGCGCTTGGAGACATGGAGCGGACGGCCGTCGGTGTCGTAGACGTAGTCGGTGATCAGGATCAGCGCCTGCCCGCGCTCGACGTTGAGCAAAAATGCCTCGTTTTGCGACGCATAGCACACCTCAAAGGTCTTATGCCCCTGCGCCGGCGCACGATGGAACTCCTGGCGCAGCGTGGCGTAGAGCGAACCGTTGATATCGCGATCGATGAGCGACCCAAAGCTTGGCGGCAAATAGGTGGTCTCCAGGCACAGTGGCGCATCGTCCAGGTAACGCAGGCGGACAAGTTTGACAAGCTTGCTGCCCACGCTAGCGTCAAAGAACTTGGCCACGCTGCCCATTGCTTTGGCAAAGCCCGAGTCCACCGTGCGCGTGGTGGGCTTCATACCCTGGCCTTCGACCTGCTTGGTATAGCTCGAAAACACCAGGTTGTTCTCGTGGAGCGCCGGCGTGTCGGCCACAAAGGCGCCGCGTCCGCGCTCGGTGCGAACCAGACCCTCGTCAACAAGCACCTTAAGCGCGTGACGCACAGTGCTGCGCGACAGGCCCGATTCGCCCATGAGCTCCATCTCGGACGGCAGCTTGTCTCCGCACGCGTAGATGCCGGCGGCGATGCGGTCACGCAGCGTACCCGCCAGACGCTCGTATTGGGCCAAGTTCTTTTTCGACGAAGTGCTCATGCGAACAACCTGTATCTAACCTGTATGCTTACTGAACCAAGCATGTATCCAACATGACAACAAAACCGCTGATAAGGGATTGCCGAAAACTTTACCAGCAAAATATCTAAGACAAATATAGCATACAACTAGTCGACATAACCAAAACATGTATGTAACTTGTATGCCATCAAGAGCATCAAACGAGAAGAAAGGCTGATGCACGATGACTACTCAGGAACAGGTTAAGGATGTCGTCTCCCAGGTTTTGGCTGACAAGGCAGACAAGGGCGGCATCAGGCGCGTCGTGTGGATTGGCGCCGGCGGATCCAACGGCGGCAACTATCCTGCTCAGTACTTTATGGAGCACGAGGCCACGCAGGTCGTGAGCTCCAGCTACACCAGCAACGAGTTCGTGCACGCAACCCCTGCCTACGTTAACGAGAACACCCTGGCCGTCGTCGTGTCCATGCGCGGCACCAAGGAGACCATCGTCGCCGCCCAGGTCGCCAAGGACCACGGCGCCAGCACCATCGCCATCTATGTTGACGAGTCCGGCCTCACCGAGGTCTGCGACTACAAGATCCAGTACGACAGCTTGGCCGTTGACGAGTCTTGCATGGGCCGCACCAACTCCGCCGTCGTGACCATGATCGCCATGGAGCTCACGCAGCAGACCGAGGGCTATGCCGAGTACGAGACCGCTATGGCCGCGTTCGACTTGGTCGACCCCATCTATCGCAAGGCCGTCGAGTACACCCGTCCGCTCGCTGCTAAGTGGGCCGAGCAGAACGCCGACAAGCCCTGCATCAACGTCATGGCCCAGGGCCCGCTCTTTGGTGCCGCCTACGTCTTTAGCATCTGCAACGTGCAGGAGATGCTGCAGATCGACTCCTGCACCATCAACACCTGCGACTTCTTCCACGGCCCCTTCGAGATTCTGGACAAGCGCACCTCGCTGTTCCAGCTCATCAGCGTCGGCCGCAGCCGCTGCAATGACGAGCGCGGCATCCGCTTCGTCAACCAGTACGGTGGCGAGCGCGTCTATCAGCTCGACGCCAAGGAGCTCGGCCTCAACGACATCAAGGACAGCGTGAGCGAGTACTTCAACCACCTGATCTTTGCCCCGATTCTCAACAACGTGTACATGCGCGCTCTCTCTGCCGTTACCCACAAGGACTACATGACGCGCCGCTACATGTGGAAGCTGGACTACTAGTTACGCCGTTCTACCGAACGGCGTAACGGCTCGACGCTGCGCGCCCGGCATTTGGCCAATCTGCCGTTCAATTTCAAAGGCGCGACCAGAAGGTCAGCGCCTTTTCATTTCACGGCACCTTGGCTCA
>UQTN01000103.1 GCA_900543945.1 uncultured Collinsella sp.
GAGCTCTACTGGAAATTTGTGGGTGACGGCTGGTCTGCGGACTCCGATGACGTCGAGATGGAAGTCTACTTTGCAAATGCCGCTGCCGGGACGGCTGCCGTCAAGGGCGATAACTTCCGCGCATGGGGCCACGGCCCGCTGACGGGCGACGTGTCGCTCGATGCGGACGAGCCCATGGTCACCTATACCATTCCCTGCGTGCATGAGGGCGAATTCGCCGAGGCACGCATCGCCTTCCCCAGCGACTGGGTGCCGCAGCTTGCCGTCTCGGGCGAAAAGCGCATGTCGACGATTCTGAGCGAAGAGAAGGAATGGGCCGACGAGGCCAACGCTCGCCGCGCTCACGCTCGCATGATTGCCAATGCGCTTGCCGTGCTAAGTGTTGTCGCGGCGGTGGCCTTTACCGGCACAATCGTTGTGCTCAAGCTGCGCCGCCGCAAGCCCAAGCCGCTTTTCCAGGACGAATATTTCCGCGATGTGCCTTCGGCCGACCATCCCGCCGTGCTTTCGGCCCTCATGAGCTGGAACGAGGTGCCCGATCAGGCATATATCGCCACGCTTATGAAGCTTACCGACGACCGCGTGATCAAGCTGGAAGAAGCGACCGAGACCAAGAAGAAGGGTCTGCTCCGTCGCGAAAAAGAGGAGCAGACGTATCGCATCACAGTGACCGACGAGGCCTGGAAGGCTGCCAAGAAGGACGGCATCGATCGCGATGTGCTCAAGGTCTTCTTCGCCGGCGTTAAGCCCGATAAGGACGGAGTCCGTTCGCGCACGTTTAGCGAGCTGGAGGAGTACGCTAGCGAGCGCACCACATCTGTTGGCGACAAGCTCGAGGACTATCAGAGCACGGTTAAGGGCAAGCTGGAGGCGCGCGAGCTTATCGCCTCGGACGGCACCATCGCCCTGGTTGCCGGCTTGGTTCTCGGCATCATTATTGTCTGTGGCATTTTGGGCTCTCTGTTCTATGCCGACTTTGCGGATGCCAATGTCGGTGCCGCTATGATCTCGATCCCCGTCACGATCGTGGGCTTTGTCCTGAGCTGCACCTTCCGTCGCTACACGCCGGAGGGCGCCGAGGTGGCGGCTCGCTGTAAAGCGCTCAAGCATTGGCTTGAGGACTTTACGCGCCTGAAGGAGGCCATTCCCAGCGACCTGATCTTGTGGAACAAACTGCTGGTGATGGGCGTTGCCCTGGGCGTTTCGAAAGAAGTGCTGCGACAGCTGGCCGAGGCCGTGCCTGCGGACCTGCGCAACAGCGACGATTTCTACGACAACTACCCCTGCTACTGGTGGTATTACCATCACTACGGCAACGAGTCCCCGCTCGATTCGTTCAACGATGTGTACCACGAGACCATCCGCGAGCTGGCTTCGAGTTCCGATAGTTCGAGCGGCGGCAGCGGCGGCGGCTTTTCCGGTGGCGGCGGTGGCGGCGTCGGCGGAGGCGGCGGCGGAACGTTCTAACGGTCGTAAATTATGGGATGGGCTTTTCTCGACAGCCGTCGGGGAAAGCCCATCCCCTTTTTACGCGCTACCTACGAAGACTGTCCCCAGCAACTAGTCATTTAAGAACGTTCCTAACGACTAGGTGCGGTTGCTGCCAAGGAGTGTCCCGGGGTGCCGGCACAAAAGGAACGTCCCTAGCTGCCAGGTTTAGGCTGTTAGATCGAGTTCGTAGAGGAAGCTTTCACGCGGCATGTCGTGACGACGCTCTTCGCGGTTGGCGCGGTGCGTGGCCGTGCGCTTAAAGCCGTGCAGCTCGTAGAACTTCCACGAGCAGTTGGAGTCGGTGTACAGGTGCGCCCTTGTCGCCCCGCGCGAGGAAAGGTACGAGACAGCGGCATCGAGCAACACCGAGCCAACGCCCAGGCCATGGACATCGGGATCGACGGCGAGCAGCGTGACTTCGTTGTCGTGCGGCAATGGGCTGCTCTCGAGCAGGCGGTTGTTGGTTCGGATGGTTGCGCGCACAAACGAGAGATACTCGGCGCAGGCATCGGGCTCCAGTTCGCGCATCTGCGAAAGCAGCGCGCGTTCGGTATCCATCCAATGCTCGTTGATAGTGACGCCGGGGCTCTGTCCTGCGCGTGCAAGCGCAATGCCGCGCGCCTCGCCGTCAATTACCGCAACCTGCGAAAACGTCGAGGACGAAAGGCAATAGGCGAGGTCGCATGCGGCCTCGAGGCGGTTGTACTCATCGTTATCCGAATTGTTATGCCAAAGCTGCTGCAGAATCAGCGCGATGGCGTCGAAGTCTTCGGTATCAAACGGTCGGTAGAGAACCCGCGAGACCATGGTGCCTCTTTCTTTTGCGGATGCATATCGAGCACAGTTCTACCACGCTATTGGCATCTAATTATGGTGCCCCTGTGTTCCATGAACTCACCGTGCCCGATGCCGTGTCCATCCCCTCCGCTCGCAAACTTTTTCTGCACAGCCGTGCGTTGCGGGGTGCATCGATGCGCTCGATGCGCTACATTAAATCAGTATTTTCAATGCCGCTGCGCGAGCGCTGCAGATCGACGTATCACCGACTCACAGAGCACGGCGGCGTACCAGACAGGAGGACTGCATGGGATCTGATGTGAAGATCGCACGCGCGTTGATCTCGGTTACCGATAAGACGGGTGTCGTCGATTTCGCACGGACGCTGGTTGATGACTTTGGCGTCGAGATCATCTCTACGGGCGGCACGGCTCGTGCCATCGAGGACGCGGGCGTTCCCGTAACCCCCATCGAGGAGTTCACGGGCTATCCCGAGATGATGGACGGCCGCGTTAAGACCCTACACCCCAAGGTTCACGGCGCGCTGCTGGCCCGCCGCGATTCCGAGCAGCACATGCAGGAGGCCGCCCAGCACGGCATTAAGCTGATCGACCTGGTCGTCGTCAACCTGTACGAGTTCGAGAAGACCGTCGCCAACCCCGAGGTCACCTTTGCGGATGCCATCGAGCACATCGACATCGGTGGCCCCTCCATGTTGCGCTCTGCTGCCAAGAACGCCACGAGCGTTACCGTCATCTCCGATCCGGCCGACTATGATGCCGTCCTGGCCGAGATGCACGAGACCGGCGGTTGCACCACGCTTTCCACCCGTCGTCGCCTGCAGGTGAAGGTCTACCAGACCACCGCCGCCTACGACACGGCTATCTCCCGTTGGCTTGCCGCCCAGGCAAGTGACGTGGCGGATACCTCTGCCAAGCTCGAGATTTCGCTGGAGAAGGTCGACGACCTGCGCTATGGCGAGAATCCTCAGCAGAAGGCTACGGTCTACCGCTTTGCCGAGGGCTGCGAGAACACCGCGAGCTCGCAGTTCCCGCTCGTTGGCTCCGAGCAGATCCAGGGCAAGCCGCTCAGCTACAACAACTATCTGGATGCCGATGCCGCTTGGAACCTGGTCCGCGAGTTCGACGAGCCGGCCTGCGTGATCCTCAAGCACCAGAACCCCTGCGGTTCTGCCGTTGCCGAGGACATCACGGCTGCCTACGACCGCGCCTTCGCCTGCGATCCCAAGAGCGCCTTCGGCGGCATCATCGCCTGCAACCGCGAGGTTCCCTATGAGCTGGTCGAGCACTTTGCCGATCAGAACAAGCAGTTCGTCGAGGTCATCATCGCCCCGAGCTACACTGCCGAGGCGCTCGAGCGCATGGCCAAGCGCCCCAACCTGCGCGTGCTGGCTACCGGCGGCGTGGACCACGGCGCCCAGGTGGAGCTGCGCTCCATCGACGGCGGCATGCTGGTGCAGGAGGTCGACCACGTGACCGAGGACCCCGCGACCTTTACGTTCCCCACCGACCGCAAGCCCACCGACGCCGAGATGGCCGAGCTCGAGTTTGCCTGGAAGGTCTGCAAGGGCGTTAAGTCCAACGCCATCCTGGTCTCCAAGGGTAAGGCCGGCATTGGCATGGGCCCGGGTCAGCCCAACCGCGTCGACTCTGCGCTACTTGCCTGCGAGCGTGCCGAGGACTTCTGCGAGCGCGAGGGCGTGGAGAAGGGCGGCTTTGCCTGCGCAAGCGACGCATTCTTCCCGTTCCGCGACAACGTCGACGTGCTTGCCGCGCATGGCGTGACCTGCATCATCCAGCCCGGCGGCTCTAAGCGCGACGACGAGAGCATCGAGGCGTGCAACGAGCATGGTATTGCGATGGTCTTCACGGGCGCCCGCCACTTTAGGCACTAAGTTTCGCCTCGGGACAAAATAATCTCTGCAAAAGACGGTCGCTCCGTTTGGAGGGCCGTCTTTTTGGTATAAGAGGACGGAATGACTAACACGAAAGGTATGACCATGCCCCAGATTGATGATGCCGAGCTGTTTGGCAATGCCGAGGATCAGCGTGCGTACGAGGACTTTTGCGCCAATCAGGAGGCGGTCGAGAAGTTTACGCTCGACAAGCCCGCGCTTATCTGCCGTTGGCGCATGTCCAACAAAAAGGTGCCCATGCTCAACCGTCACATTCGCGCGCTGTCCGAGCGCTTGGTGCAGGGCGAGCCGCTTACCCATAACATGCTCAGCTGGGCCAAGCAGCACGTTGAGTGGTCGCTTGCCGAGGGCGATTACACCGCGCACGACGGCGTGCTCATGCTGGTGATCGACGTTAACGGCAATGCCGCCATGACGGTGGGTGAGTACGAGCCGCTGGCCGATACTTCGGCCAAGGCGCTGCGTGCCCGCTCCGCCGAGGCCCGCTCCGAGGCCGACGAAACCGGCGTGGCGCCCGAGCTGCTCGCTGCCGTCAACAACGGCGAGCTGGCCTTTGTGGCGCCGGCGGACGAGTGCCTGTGTGGCACGGCGACGCTCATAGAGCAGCTGGCCCAGACCAAGGGCATCCCGGTCACGCGCGTAGACATTCCCGCACAGCTCAAGGGCGCCTTGTTCCTGGTAAGCGACGAGCACGGCGTGGTGCCTGCCACCGACGCCGACGCCGCCGAGTCTGATGCCGCGACGGTCGCCTTCTTTGCCGACGGCTACGAAAAGCTTCGCGCCCGCCGCTAAATGATTATTCTGGGACGGGGATTATTTAATCATTTGATCCCCGCGCCCGCTGCGAGCGAGGGGCGATTCGAACGCTTTCGTTCGCGAACAGTTCTGTCATCTTAATGCCGCGCGAGGCGCGCACCGGCGACTTCGCGGCAATAATGGCAGTAAGACAACCAAGAGGGGGGAACGGAATCCATGGCGCTGATCTATATCGTTGAGGACGACGAGCCCATTCGTCGTGAGCTTGCCGATATCCTTGCCCGTGCCGGTTTTGAGGTCGAGGCCTGCGAGTCGTTCGAGCATGTCTCGCGTGACATCCTGGCCGCTGCACCCGACTTGGTACTGCTCGACCTGACGCTTCCCGTCAAAGACGGCCAGCACATCTGCCACGAAGTCCGTCGCGAATCCGAGGTCCCCATCATCGTCCTCACGTCGCGCACGACCGAGATCGACGAGGTCATGTCCATGACGCTCGGCGCGGACGACTTTGTTCCCAAGCCCTATAGCGCGCGCGTGCTCGTGGCGCGCATCAACGCACTGCTGCGTCGCACCGCGGCGGCAGGCGAGCGCAGCACGCTCGTCCACAAGGGATTGGAGCTCGACCTCGCCCGCTCCATGGTCACCAACACGCAAACTGGCACTAGCACCGAGCTCACCAAAAACGAGCTGCGTATCCTCTCGCTGCTTCTGAGCCGCGCGGGCAAGATCGTTTCGCGCTCGGCCATCATGCAGGACCTGTGGGACTCCGACGCCTTCGTGGACGACAATACGCTCACCGTCAACATCAACCGCCTGCGCACCACGCTCGAAAAAATCGGCATCAAGGGGTATTTGACGACGCATCGCGGCCAAGGCTATTCGGTCTAGGGGCCGGCTATGTCGTTTGGCAAGTTCTTTAAAGATGCGCTGCTTCCCGTCGCCGTGTGGACGTGCGGCGTGCTGCTGAGCTGCTTTGTGCTGACGGTCGCCGGCGCACCCGTTTCTATCGTGGTCGTGGCGGTTGGCGTGTCCTTTATCTTCGGTATGCTCGGCATCGTGATCGAGTACGCTCGCCGTCGCCGTTTTCTGCGTCAGTTGGAGCGCGCGGCAGAGGAGCTCGAGAGTCCCGCATGGGTGCAGGAGATGGTGCAATGCCCGACCTATGCCGAGGGCGAGCTCGAATACGAGGTCTTGCGCCGGGTGGGCAAAGCTGCCTGCGACGAGGTTGCCGAAGGCCGACGTCAGACCGATGACTATCGCGACTATATCGAGAGCTGGGTCCACGAGGCCAAGCTGCCCCTGGCGGCGGCCCACCTGATTTTGGAAAACCTGGACGGCAGCGAAGACGACCTGTCGCGTGTGGATGACCTGGGTCGCGAGCTGGCTCGCGTTGAGCGCTATATCGACCAGGCGCTGTACTATGCGCGCTCGGAAGTCGTGGAGCGCGACTACCTGATTCGCCGTTGGGATCTCAAGACCTTGGTGACGGGCGCGATTAAAGCCAACGCGCGCGAGCTTATCGCGGCGCACGTGGCTCCGGTGTGCGAGAACCTCGACTTTGAGGTCTTTACCGACGAGAAGTGGCTCGAGTTTATTCTAGGCCAGCTTATTCAGAACAGCATCAAATATGCGCGCGAGGACGGCGCAAAGATCGTGTTTTCGGGCGCGTTGCTGGACGAGGGCCTGGCGAGCGAACGCATCGAGCTTACCGTCGCGGACAACGGCTGCGGCGTGAGCGCGGCCGACCTGCCGCGCGTGTTCGAGAAGGGTTTTACCGGCGACAACGGCCGCACCACCAAGCGCGCAACGGGCATCGGCCTCTACCTGGTGGCGCGCCTGTGCTCCAAGATGGGCATCGACGTCACCGCGGCATCCGACTCCGGAGAAGGCTTTGTCGTAACGTTTTCCTTCTCAACGAACAAGTTCCAATACTTTGAGTAGCCGGGCCGTCTTGCGCTGCGGACGGCTATGTTCCCGAACGTGAACTTAGCTAAGGCAACTGGCGCTATGTTCCCGAACGTGAACATAACTATGAGGCTCAAATGGATCTCCCAAAACAAAAACGTGCAGCCCAAACAAAACGTGCCGCCCCAACCAGGGCGGCACGCCATTTTTCCATCAGCCAACTCGCTGAAGTAAGGCTGCGAAGGCCGCGAGGCCGGGAGGGGTTTCCTAAGGGCACATCCCGCAGCCGCAACGCGGCGAGGACGTACCCGTGGAAACCCCGCA
>UQTN01000104.1 GCA_900543945.1 uncultured Collinsella sp.
GCGTGACCAAGTCCGCCCAAGGCATCAAAGTCTCGATGCCAAGCAAAAAGAAGAAGTAACTACGCGCCCTGGCGATGTTGAATTGGTGCCTTGCTCCTGTGGGGCCGTGGCGATGTTATGCTCTAACCTCGATTGTTTGAATTGCTTCGAAAAGAGGATGCCGTGATCTGCCCGCATTGCCTTAAGACTATCGAGGACGGCGCCTCGTTCTGCCCCTACTGCAACGCTTATGTGGGTCCGGGCGATGGTCCGGAGCACACCGAGTTCGTGTTTTGTGAGGGCTGCGGTGCCCGTCTTTCTCCGCATGATCGCACGTGCCCCAAATGCGGACGCCCCGCTCCGGGTATCCTCTCCGAGGACGCGGCCGCATCCGACCTGGCAGCGGGCCGCACGGCGGGCTTTCCGCGCCTAACGCAAGAGCAGATCGATACCGAGGTGCCGCATGCGCCGGCCTCTGCCGCTGCGGTGCTTTCGGACGCCGCCGACCCCAATGAGACCTGCGTGCTGCCGGCTTTCGATAAGGATTTCGGTATCCCCAAGGTCGATATTCCCACGCCCGTTTCCCTGCATGACGATGCTCAAAAACCCAAGCGCAAGGTGCATCCCGACGAGGACGCCTATCACAAGCACAAGCGTCATATCCCCAAGCCGCTCATTATCATCGCGGTCCTTGCCGTCGTTTGCGGCGGTGCCTATTGGTTCGTGACGGCCGATCCTATGGGTGTCATGCCTGGCTTCTACGACCAGTTTGGCCAGGCCGCGCAGACGACCTTCCCCACGCGTCAAAAGGGCGAGGCCACTGAGGACGATACCAAGCAGGACGATTCTGCCGAGGTGGTCCAGGAAGAAACCGTGCTCACCGATGATCAGCTCTATACCAGGCTCGACGGTCTGTATCAGACCATCGTGTCCTATGCTGACGAGGATCAGATCGGCGAGGTCATCGATTCCTTTAACAACGGCTATCTCCGAACGCCGCTGTCCACCCGTCAGGAGCTGTCGCAGAGTGCCTACGCCCTGCGTGACCAGATTAAAAAGACGCAAGATGAGCTCAACAATCTTAAGTATCAGGACGATACGGTCTATGCGGACGACATCGCCCACTTAAAGCAGCTTGCCGAGTGGATGTATGAGCGCGTTGACGTGATCTGCCAGAGCTGGGATATCTCGCTGGCCATTCCCGATGGCGAGTCGATGAGTTCCCACCAAAGCGAGATCCTGGCGCCCATCGCGCAGGGTGGCAACAGCGCGCTGAACCAGTACGACGCCAATGTGGGTTCCTGGAAGCCGCAGCAGCGTTCCTAAAAATAGTTCGCCATAGTCGGCATAACCTACGTGCGCAATTGATGTAAGCCCGTGCTTATTGCTACAATTCGTACAAATATGCTTTAAACGCACGAGGAAGGAACCACATGTTTGGTTTTAAGAAAGAGCTCTACACGCCCGGGTATCAGCTTGTCGGCGACGAGTGCGCCGTAATCGAGACGTCGAAGGGTACCATCAAGGTCAAGTTTGACGGCGAGGGCGCTCCCATTCATGTCGCGAACTTCTGCGAGCTTTCCACGATGGGCTTCTATGATGGCCTTAAGTTCCATCGCTATGTGCCCGGTTTTGTTATCCAGGGCGGGGACCCCAATACCCGCGACATGTCCGGCGCCGACGTCGCCGCCGGTCTTGAGGGCCCCGACGGCATGCCCGGTACCGGTGGCCCCGGCTACTGCATCAAGGGCGAGTTCGCCACCAATCCGCGCAACAGCCATGTCGATGGCGCCCTTGCCATGGCGCGCTCCATGGACCCCGATTCCGCGGGTTCGCAGTTCTACTTCTGCCTGGGTGCCCAGCATAACCTCGATTCCGGTTACACCGTCTTTGGTACCACGGTCGAGGGTCTCGATGTGATTTCGCAGCTGCGTGCCGGCGACGAGATCGTTCATGTCGAGATCGTTCACGAGTAAAGGGGACTTCCTTGAATAGCCAGCTGATCCAACAGGGCCGCGCCGCTTACCGCGCGGGTGATTTTTCCGCTGCAGCCCAGATGCTTGGGGCGGCAAAGACTCCCGATGAGATTATGGGCGAGGCCGACCACCTTCGTGGCAACGCCTTGATGCACCTGGGCATGTATGCCGAGGCCGCCGAGGCCTATGCCGCCGCCCTCAACGACGGCACCTACGGCAAGCGCGGCGCGCTGCTCACCAACCGCGGCAAGGCGCTCGCCGCGGTGGGCGACTACACGACGGCCGCTCAGGCGTTCTCTGCTGCTACGCAGGATGCTTCCTATGCCACGCCGTTCAAGGCCTATCTGGGTCTGGGCAATGCGCTGTTCCAATCGGGCGACTATGCCAACGCGGGAACCGCCTTCCGTCAGGCTGCCATCGACGGCGCCAATCCGGCTCCTGCCGCCGCACTCGGCGAGCTCGGTCGTTGCTTCATTAAGCTCGGCCGTCCGGCGGATGCCGTGGAGACCTACCGCACGGCTATCGACTTTGCCGGCCCCCGCGACGACACGCGTGCGCTCAACGCCGGCATGGGTCAGGCGCTTTCTGCCGCCGGCCGTCCCTCCGACGCACTCGACGCCTTTAACGCCGCTACTGCCGATGGCATCTACCAGCTCACCTCCGAGCAGGCCGATGAGCTTGCCCGCGTGCAGGATTCGCTTGCTGCGCTGTCTGCCCAGACGGCTATGGCCACGGCTCCGGCGCCCGCGATGGACGCTCCTGCCGTCGATCCGCTCGATCCTACGGGCGCGACCGGTCAGTTTATGCCCGATCCCTCGGACACCGGCTTCTTTACGCTGTCCGAGTCCGAGATGGTCCAGCAGGACCGTCAGGATCGTAAGCAGGCCAAGGTCCGTCGTCGCCATCGCCACACGGGTCTTAAAGTCTTCATCGTGCTGCTTCTGCTCATTTTGATCGCCGCGGGCGGTCTGGGCTTTGCCTACACGCGCGGCTTTGGCTTCCCGTCTCAGGAGTCTGTCGTTACCGATCTGTTCCAGGCTGCCGGCGACGGTGACGCCGCAAAGGCCGAGTCTTGCCTGGCCTCGAGCCTGTCCGAGGACGCTAAGTCGATGATCATCTCCTCGATTCCGCAGGGTGCCACCGTGTCCGTCGAGGGCATGGATCAGTCCATGACCGAGACGACCGCCAAGGTGAAGGCATCGCTGTCCAAGGGCGGCGAGCAGGAGTACACCGTCAAATTCGTGCGCTCCGACAACCATATCGGCTGGGCCGTTTCTTCGCTTGATATGGATTTCTCGGCTGCTGACAACCAGTAGTGACCTTATGGGATTTAGCTTTGCCCGGCGCTTCACCGCAAGTGAGGCGCCGGGCTTGCGCTAGTATGATGAGCTAGTAGTTTTCCAGCAATCATCCAACACATCAGGAGTTGCGTTGTTTTCTTTGATGGATATGTTCTTCGGTAGCTATGCGGGCGATCTTGCCATCGACCTCGGCACCGCCAATACGCTTGTCTCCGTGCGCGGCAAGGGCATCGTCATTCGCGAGCCCTCTGTTGTCGCCATCGACAAGAACGACGAGCGCATCTTGGCGGTCGGTATCGAGGCAAAGCGCATGCTCGGCCGTACGCCCGGCAACATCGTGGCCGTTCGTCCCCTGAAGGACGGCGTCATCGCCGACTTCGATGTTACCGAGGCCATGCTTCGCTACTTTATCGACAAGGCGTCCGAGAAGCGCTATCCGTGGACTCCGCGTCCGCGTGTTGTCGTCTGCGTTCCCTCCGGTGTCACGTCGGTCGAGAAGCGTGCTGTCTTTGAGGCCACGATCCAGGCCGGTGCCCGCCAGGCCTATCTGATCGAAGAGCCTATGGCTGCCGCCATCGGCGCCGACTTGCCCGTCGAGGAGCCCACCGGCTCCATGGTCATCGACATCGGTGGCGGTACCACCGAGGTCGCCGTTATCGCTATGGGCGGCATCGTCGTCTCGCAGTCCATCCGTATTGCCGGCGACGAGTTCGACCAGGCCATCCTCACGCACGTTCGCGATGCCTACAACCTGGCCATCGGCGAGCGTACGGCAGAGGACATCAAGATCAAGGTCGGCTCCGCCGTGCCGCTCAAGGATGAGCTCGACGTCGAGGTCAACGGCCGCGACGTGATCACCGGTCTGCCCAAGACCGTGCGCATCGAGAGCGAGGAGATTCGTCGCGCACTCAACAAGCCGCTCGACGAGATGGCCAAGGCCGTCAAGGACGCACTCGACGCTACGCCTCCCGATCTTGCCTCGGACCTTATGTACTATGGCATTTTGCTGACCGGTGGCGGCGCGCTGCTGCGCGGTCTCGATGTGCGCCTGCGCGATGAGACCGGCGTTTCGGTCAACGTCAGCCCCACGGCGCTCGATAACGTTGTTAACGGCTGTGCCCGCGTGCTCGAGGCCAATGCGTTTGATGGCGGCTTCGTCCAGACCAATGCTTAATTTCCAAAAGGTGGATTCCATTTGGCACGATCTTCGGGTTTCTCCACAAATCTGAATACCAAGCGACAATCAACGGGTATGCGCCCGTTGATTGTTTTCAGCCTGATTTCGGTGTTGCTGCTCACGTTTTACATCCGCGAGGGCGAGGCAGGACCGATTCATGCCGTGCGCTCGGGCGTGACGACGATTACCTCGCCGGTGCGCTTTGTGGGCTCGGCTGTGGCGGCTCCCTTCAATGCGATCGGTAACGTGTTCTCTAACCTTACGGCGTCGCAGGACACGCTTGACGAGCTTAAGAAGCAAAACGAGGAACTGACCTCTAAGGTTGCTGAGCTCTCCGAGGCTCAAAAGACCGCCGAGCGTCTGGAGGGGCTGGTCGGCCTGCAGTCGACCTATAACCTCAAATCGACCGCTGCTCGTATCGTTGGTGCCTCCGGCGATGCCTGGACCTCGACCGTTACCATCGACAAGGGCTCTGCCGACGGCCTTACCATCAACATGCCCGTGACGAGTTCTGCCGGTGTTATCGGCCAGATTATCGAGGTATCGGCCAAGACCTCTACCGTGCGCCTGATTGGCGACGAGAACTCCGGCGTATCCGCCATGGTGCAGGACACGCGCGCCCAGGGTATGCTGCAGGGTCAGGCTGACGGCACGCTGCGTCTTGAGTACGTGAGCGTCGACTCCGATGTTAAGGTTGGCGACATCATCGTGACCTCGGGCATTGGCGGTGTGTTCCCCAAGGGTCTACCGCTCGGCACCGTCTCGTCGGTTGAAAAATCCGCAAACGACGTGTACTACACCATTGTGGTGCGCGCCCAGACGACGGCCGAGAACAACGAGGAAGTGCTGGTCATCACCTCGCTGACCGACGAACAGTCGGCCTCGGATGAGGACGTGAGCACCGCTAATAGCACGCCGCAGGGAACGTCGCGCGATGCTGCGACCAAGACGAAGGACGAGAGCTCGGATGACGGTTCCGACACGTCCGAGACGACCGATTCCGGCTCGAGCGAATAGGGGGCATGTCCATGGATCTACACGAGCAGGGGATGAGCTCCCGCACGTTTGTAATCGCCGCCATCGTGTGCGTGCTGCTGCAGGCAGGCCTGGCACCGCAGATCTCCATTGCGGGCGGTCGCGTCAACTTTATGATTATCCTGGTGTGCATAAGCGTGTTCTCGGGCGACCCGACCCGTGCCGTCGTGTGCGGTTTTTGCAGCGGCTTGTTCTATGACCTTTCCGCTGCCGTGCCGGTGGGCGTTATGTCGCTCCTGCTGACCGTGGGTTCTTTTGCCCTGGTGCATAGCGCCGCCGGTCAGACGGGCGGTACCCCGAGTGCGCGCGGCATCACTGTGGGTGCCTTCGCGCTCGTCATTAATGTGATCTACAGCATCATCTTGCTGTTTATGGGTTTGGAGACGAGCTTTGTCGTGGCGATCTTCGGCCATGCGCTGCCGTCTTCGATCCTGACGGGTTTGGTTGCCATTCCGTTTTTGATGTCCGGCGTCGTGCCGCAGTCCGGTTATGGATTCTCCGCACGTGGCGGACGCCAGACGGGCATGCGCTTTAAGCCCAAGACCCGTAAGCTCAAATAGGGGAGGCTCGTAGATGTCTTCCCAGATGACGGTTATTATCGCCGGTATCGTGCTGGTTGTGGCCATCGTGGTCGCGCTGGTCATCATGCGTCGCGGCGATTCCCGTTTTACCTACGATACGCAGCATGGAACGGCCCCGCGCGCCACCGAGGGCGAGGGCAATACCGCGGCGACCGCCTTTAAGGGCCGCTTCTCCATCCTCACCACGGGTGTGGGCGCGATGTTCGCGGCGCTTGCCGTCAAGCTGTGGGGCATGCAGATGGTCTCGTCGGACTATTACGAAAAGCAGGCTAATAGCAATCAGACGCGCACCGTTACCACACCCGCTGTGCGCGGCCGCATCCTCGACCGCAATGGCGTGGCACTTGTCCAGAACCGTCCCTCACTTGCTGTCGTGGCCTACCGCGACCTTGCCGAGGATGAGGTTCTGGTTCGCCATCTTGCCAACGTGCTCGGTATGCCCTACGTGGCGGTTCTGCGCAATATTCAGGACAATTCCGAGGGCGCCCAGAGCCTGCATACCATCGCGACGGACGTCCGTCGTTCCACGGTTGCCTATATCAAGGAGCACGCAGGCGAGTTCCCGGGCGTCAAGATTGCCGAGCGTACCGAGCGCCAGTACCCGTACGGCGAGACGGCCTGTCACATTTTGGGCTATACCGGCACCATTACCTCCGAGCAGCTCGAGGCCCAGAATAAGAAAACCTCTGGCGATGATGATGCTTCTGCAGGCAAGATTACGTACCAGTCGGGCGATATCGTGGGCCAGGCGGGTGTTGAGAGCTACTACGAAAACCTGCTGCAGGGTATTCGTGGCGAGCAGACCGTCAAGGTCGATGCTTCGGGCAATGTGACCGGTCAGGCCGGCGCCGTGCCCGCCAAGGCCGGCTCCGACATTAAGCTCACGCTCGACCTTAAGATCCAACAGGCCTGTGAGACGGCGCTGGCGAGCGCCATCGAGCTTGCCAAGACCACTGGCTACAGCAATGCCGGCAACGGCGCTGTTGTGTGTCTCGATCCCAACAATGGCGAGATCCTGGGCATGGCGAGCGAGCCCAAGTTCGATCCGTCCGTCTTTATCGGCGGCGTCTCAAATGACGTGTGGACC
>UQTN01000105.1 GCA_900543945.1 uncultured Collinsella sp.
CGAAGAGCTTTATGCCGATCAGGACAAGTTCAACGCCGCGCTGGGGGAATATAACGGCCTTAAGCAAGAGCTGCCCAAGCTCGAAGACGAATGGCTGGAGCTTTCCACCCAGATCGAAGAGGAGACCGCGCGTGAACTCTCGTAAGGCCGCTGCCGTGGCGATGAGCATCATCGCCATCGCCTGTCGCATCTGCGGCATTTTTATGAGTGCGATGACTGTGCTGCTGTGCTTTAGCGGCCTCACCGCCAAGCTGCAGATCGTGGGCTTTGTCGTTGAGCTTTCGCGCGCGCTTCCGAGCGCCATCGCCGGCTACGGCGTCATCACATCGCCTTTTGGCGGCGTGTTCCGCCTGGATTATGCCATCGTTGCCGTAATTCTGTTTGTAGCCGACTACCTGCTCACGCGCGCCTCGCGCCGCGTCCGCTAGGGGAGCGTCATGTCCAGCAGCTACCTCATGAAACTGCTCGCGAGCGCCGTCGCCGTCATCGTTGGCATCGTGATCCACGAGAGCGCACACGCCGCGGCGGCCTGGGCGCTCGGCGATAAGACGGCCCGTTCGCGCGGCCGCGTCTCGCTCAACCCGCTCAACCACATCGACCTGTTTGGCACCATCATCCTGCCGCTGCTCATGCTTGCCGCCGGCGGTCCCGTGTTCGCCTTCGCCAAGCCCGTGCCCGTCTACCTCAACAACCTCAAGCACCCCAAACGCGACGAGGTCCTGGTGAGCGTGGCCGGCCCCGCGTCGAACATCGCCCTCGCGTGCCTCGCGTCCGCCCTCATGCACGCAACGTACGGCAACCTCTATGCAAGCATATCCTTTGCCGTAGCGTCGCAAATCATGAACTTCGGCGCCACGTTTATCGTGGTCAACCTGTCACTCGCGTTCTTTAACCTCATCCCGATCCCGCCGCTCGATGGCTCGTCGATCATCGTGCCCTTCCTCAAGGGCAAGGCGCTCAACAACTATTACCGTCTGCAGCAATACGCTATGCCCATCCTCATCCTGGTGCTGTACCTGCTGCCTATGTGGACCGGCATCGACGTGATCGGCCGGTATTTCGACGTTACCGTGTATCCGCTTGCTGAGCAGCTGCTCAACTTCGCAATCGCCGGCATCTAAGGTAAACTTATAGGTCGACCGTGCAAAACGGTCGTAACATGCACCCAAACCGCGCCGCGAAGGCGCCGTCAAAGGAGGTCGAATATGTCGTATCGCGTGTCGACGCAGGTCTACAGCGGACCGTTCGACCTGCTGCTGCAGCTGGTTACCCGCCAAAAAGTCGATATCGGCGCTATCTCGATCAGCGAGGTGGCCGAGCAGTACCTTGCCGAGGCCGAGCGCATCGAGGCGCTGGACCTGGACGTGGCGAGCGATTTTTTGCTGGTCGCAGCAACCCTTTTGGACATCAAGGCCGCCTCGCTGGTGCCGCAGGAGGCCCCGCGCAAGACAGACGACGATGACGAGGACGACGAAGACCTCGAGGAACTCAGCGCGCTCGACGGCGACGCCCTGCGCGAGGTCCTGATTCAGCGCCTGATCGCCTACAAGCAGTTTAAGGGTGCGGCGGCGGCCCTTGGCGCCCGCATGCAGGCCGAAAGCCGCATGCATCCGCGCGTGGCCGGCCCCGACCCCGAGTTTCTGGGCCTTATGCCCGACTACCTTGCCGGCATTACCCTGCGCGGCCTCGCCGTCATCTGCGCCGACCTGGACGGCAAGCGCCAGACCTTCCTGTTGGAGGCCGAGCACGTGGCACCGCATCGCGTGCCGCTCGACCTGACGGTGGCCTCGGTCGACCGCTTTACCATGGCGCACCAAAGCTGCACCTTCCGCGAGCTGCTGGACGGCGACGCCACCACCGAGCAGCTCGTCGTTACCTTCCTGGCCATGCTCGAGCTCACCAAGCGCGGCTCGCTCACGCTGAGCCAGGACGAGATCTTCGGAACCATTCAAATCAACCGCGTCGAGGGCGCCGAGGCATACGTGCCTGGCGAGGGCCCCGAGCTCACCGAATAGGAGCGGCAACCATGTCAACCCTTTCTACGCTAGAGGCAAACAGCCTCAAAGGCGCCCTCGAGGCGCTGCTGCTGGTGTCGAGCGACCCCGTGAGCGCACCCGCGCTGGCAGGTGCGCTGCGAGTGCGCGTCGCTGTTGGCCGAGCTCAAGGTTGAGTACGAGGAGGCCAACCGCGGCTTTCAGCTTCGCGAGGTCGCCGGTGGCTGGCGCCTGTTTACGCACCCCGCCTACCACGACGTGGTTGAGGCCTATGTCCTGAGCTGGGACACGCAAAAGCTGTCGCAGGCGGCGCTCGAGACCCTGGCCGTCATCGCCTACCACCAGCCCGTCACGCGCGAGGTGGTCAAGGGCATCCGCGGCGTCAACTCCGATGGCGTCATCGCGTCGCTCGTGGACAAGGGCCTGGTGCGCGAGCTCGGCCGCGACCCCGACCGCGGTCAGGCCATCATCTACGGCACGACCAACGCCTTCTTGGAAAAGTTCGGCCTGCGCTCCACCCGCGACCTGCCCGATCTGGAGCAGTTTGCCCCCGACGAGCAGTCGCGCCAGTTTATCCGCGAGCGCCTGAGCGGCCGCAGCATTCAGTCCACGCTCGAGGAGCAGGCCGAGGACCTGGACGAAGAGCGCGAACTGATCGATACCGATGTTGAAGACACCGATGGCGAGGAGCTTCTGCCCACAGGCGTTACCTCGGAGGACATGCATGACGAGGACTAACGAAGCAGGGGAGGCGCGCGTCGCAAGCGCCACGTATACCGCAGCGCCCGTAGGCGACACCCAGCCCGTCTACCCGCACACCATGCGCCTGCAGCGCTTTTTGGCTCGCGCGGGCGTGGCGAGCCGCCGTGGCTCGGAGGACCTGATGACCGCCGGCCGCGTAACCGTCAACGGCCAGGTCGCGACCGAGTTGGGCACCAAGGTCGATGTGGACCGCGACCATATCGAGGTCGACGGCATGCCCGTCAAGCTCAATCAGGGCGCCGTGTACCTGATGCTCTACAAGCCGACCGGCTACCTCACTACCATGAGCGATCCGCAGGAGCGCCCTTGTGTGGCCGACCTGGTCCCGCGCGACCGATTCCCGGGGCTCTTTCCGGTGGGTCGCCTAGACCGCGACACCACGGGCCTTTTGCTCTTTACCACCGACGGCGACCTGTCGCAAGACCTGCTGCACCCCAGCAAGCACGTCTACAAGACCTACCAGGCGCTCGTCGACGGTCAGCTGTCCGACCACGACCTCACGCCGCTGCGCCGCGGCATCGAGCTCGACGATGGCCTATGCCAGCCGGCGATCTGCCGCGTCATTAACGCGCGCGAGGCCGAGGCCGTAGCCCCGCAAGGCATCAAGCCCGGCACCACTGCCGTTGAGGTCATCATCCGCGAGGGCCGCAAGAACCAGGTCAAGCGCATGCTGAGCAAGATCCACCACCCCGTGATCCGCCTGCACCGCTGTAACTTTGCCGGTCTGGAGCTCAAGGACGTGGCTAAGGGCTCGTGGCGCGAGCTCACCGACCGCGAGGTGCAGATTCTCAAGGCCGGCGGCATCCCGCCCAAGCAGGCCAGCTCCAAGCGGGGCGCCGCGCCGGCGACCAACACAGCGAGCCGCACGCGTCACCACGGCAGCCACGGTTCCGCACCCAAGCGCAACACCTACCGCGAGCGCTACACCGGCTAGCCAGTCCGCCAAACAAAACAGCGCCCGCGTCCCATACCAGCACGTCAACCACCGAAAGGAAGCATTGCATGATCGTCGCCATCGACGGCCCCGCCGGTTCCGGCAAGTCCACTATCGCCAAGGAGATCGCCCGCCAGCTGGGCTTTAACAAGCTCGACACGGGCGCCATGTATCGCGCCGTCACCTTCGCCGCGCTCGACCGCGGCATCGATCTGGATGACGAGGCGGCCATCGACGCCCTCGCCGAGCAGATCGAGATTCGCTTCACCAACGGCACCGGCGAGGACACGCGCCTGACCATCGACGGCCAGGACGCCTCGGCTGCCATCCGCACCCCGCAGGTGGACGCCAACGTCTCCAAGGTCTCGGCCTACCCGGGGGTGCGCGCCGCTATGCTCATCCACCAGCGTCGTGCCGCTGAGGACCGCGACATCGTCGCCGAGGGTCGCGACATCGGAACCGTCGTGTTCCCCGACGCGCAGGTCAAGGTGTTCCTGACCGCCGACCCGCGCGAGCGTGCCCGTCGCCGTGTGCTGCAGCGCCACCAAAACGACGCCCAGCCGCTCACCGAAGAGCAGCTCGAGGCCGAGGTCGACGAGACCCTCGATGCCCTCAAGCAGCGCGATAAGCTCGACAGCAGCCGCGAGGTCGCACCGCTCGTGCCTGCCGAGGACGCCGTGCACGTCGACTCCACCGCCCACACCATCGACGAGGTCGTCTCGATAATCGAGGACCTCATCAACCAAAGGAGGTAGCCCATGCGCCTGTTTAAGCAGACGCCCGAGGATTACTACAACGCCCCCTACGCCGAGTTCCCGGCGCTCATCCGCGGCACTGTCGCCGTGGTCATGGGCATTCTGTGGGTCTTCTCCAAGCTCATGTGGCGCTGGAAGGTCGAGGACAGCGACCTGCTGTTTGAGCGCCAGGAAGGCCGCGGCAGCGTGGTCATCTGCAACCACACCTCGATGGCCGAGCTCCTGGCTGTGGAGACGGCGCTGTTCTTTGGCGGCCGCCGCATTCGCCCCATTTTTAAGTCCGAGTTTGCGAAGAGCAAGATCGTGCGCTGGGCCTTTAGCCGCGTGGGCGGTATTCCCGTCGAGCGCGGCACCGCCGACATGAAGTGCCTGCGCGCCGCCCAGCATGCGCTGCAGCGCGGCGAGGACGTCTTGATCTTCCCCGAGGGCACGCGCATCCGCTCGCGCAAAATCAAGCCCGAGGTCCACGGCGGCTTTGCGCTTATCGCCCAGATGGGCAAGGCACCCGTCAACCCGCTCGCCATCTGCGGCTGGTCCGATATTACGCCTGCGGGCAAAAAGCTCATGCGCCCCAAAAAGTGCTGGATCCGTGCCGGCAAGGCCATCTCGCTATCCGATGCACCGGCCGAGCTCAAGCGCAAGGAGCGCCTGGCATGGCTTGAGTCCGAGGCCATGAGTCGCGTCTACGCCATGCGCGATGACCTGTGCGCCGAGCACCCGGGCAGGTTCTAGCCATGAGCGAGGAAGTCATGAATACCGCCGAGGCTGTAACCGGAAAGGTCGACGCCCCCACCATCGAGATCGCTGCCCACGCCGGCACCTGCTACGGCGTGCAGCGCGCGCTCGATATGGCCCTGGCGGCCGCCCCGCAGGCGGGAGAGACCTCTCAGGTCCACACTCTGGGTCCGCTCATCCATAACCCCATCGTGGTGCGCGAGCTTGCCGAAGCAGGTGTCGGTCTGGCCGACACCCTAGACGATGCCGCATCGGGAACCGTGATCATTCGCGCGCACGGCGTGGTGCCGCAGGTCATCGATGCCGCTCGCGGGCGCGGCCTTACCGTGGTCGACGCCACCTGTCCCTACGTGAAGAAGGTCCATGTGGCGGCCGAGCGCCTGGTGCGCGAGGGCTATCGCGTGATTGTCGTTGGCGAGCCGGGCCATCCCGAGGTCGAGGGCATTCTGGGCCACGCCGGTGATGACGCTCAAGTCGTGAGCTGTGCCGCCGACGCGGACGCGCTGCCGCTCAAAGGCAAGGTGGGCCTCGTTGTGCAGACCACCCAGACCGCGCAGAACTTGGCCGAGGTCGTGGCTGCCATCACCCCCCGCGTGCAGGAACTGCGCGTGATCAACACCATTTGCGCCGCCACAAGCGAGCGACAGCAGGCGGCGGCATCCCTTGCCAACCGCTGCGACTGCATGGTCATCGTAGGCGGCAAGAACTCGGGCAACACCCGCCGCTTGGCGCAGATCTGCGCCCATGCCTGCGAGCGTACGTATCACATCGAGGAAGCTTCAGAGCTTGAGGCCGCATGGTTTGTCAACGCACGCCACATCGGCATCACCGCCGGAGCCTCCACCCCGCAAGAACACATCGAGCGCGCCGTCGAGCGCATCAAGGAGCTTTGCCGCTAATCATGGACCAGACCGTACCCGCATACGCCGCCGAGGTGGCCGATTACGGGCGCAGCCGCGACCCCGAGCCGGGTGAGGGCGCGCTCGTTAAAAACGTGCGCCCCGAATCGCCCGCATGGGATGTGGGTATCGAGCCGGGCATGCGCGTGCTTACGGTCAACGGCGAGCAGCTGACCGATATGATCGTGTGGCTCTGGGAGGCAGATGACGACACCGTCGAGCTGGAGGTTTTCGATCCGCGCGACGGCACCGTCACTCCCGTTGAGCTTGATCGCTTTCCCGGCGAGGACTGGGGTCTTGAGTTCGATGGCCCCATCTTCGATGGCATGCGCACCTGCGTAAACGCCTGCGTGTTCTGCTTTATGACGATGCTGCCCAAGGGCGGACGCTCCACGCTCTACATCCGCGACGACGACTACCGCCTAAGCTTTTTGCAGGGCAACTTCGTCACGCTGACCAACCTCACCGACGAGGACGTGCAAAACGTCATCGACCGCAACATGAGCCCCATGAACGTGTCGGTCCATGCCGTAAGCCCCGACGTCCGCCGCCGCATGATGGGCCGAAACGCCCAGCGCGGCATGGACGTACTCGAGGCCATCATGGCCGCCGGCATCGAGATTCACGCGCAAATTGTTCTGTGTCCCGGCATGAACGACGGCGAGGAGCTGGAAAAAACCCTGCGCTTCTGCGAGGAGCATGAGCAGATCACGAGCCTGGGCATTGTGCCGCTCGGTTTTACCAAGCATCAGAACCGTTTTAGCTGGTCCTACAGCGACAAGCCCGAGCTGGCGCGTGAGACCATCGCCATGATCCGGCCCTTCCAGGACCGTGCCTTCGAGCGCTTTGGCCGTCACACCTTCCAGATGAGCGACGAGTTCTACCTAGATGCCGGCATCGAGCCGCCCGAGGCCGACTTTTACGACGGCTACCCGCAGTACTACGACGGCATCGGCATGATCCGCTCCTATCTGGACGAGACCGACAACGTGCTCGCCGCCGATGCCGAGCGCCTGCGCCG